>DAOTTT010000153.1:0-25017 GCA_034437635.1 Anaerolineae bacterium
TCTGGAAATGCAACAACGCGGTTGGGTGCGGGTTGCCGTGAGCGGCGAAGAACAATATGCTGGTATCGCCGAGCCTGACCAACTTATCGGCGAGTTTTCCGCGCCGGATAACATCACGGTAGAATCGACTAATGCCAGGGCGCTCAACATTATCTACAACGGCCAGCAACAAGGGACGTTTGGTGGGCGCGGCCAAGCGGTGACTATCGTCTTCACTGAAAACGATATGGACATCACCACCGGACCAGGGCCGCAACCGTTGCAATCGCTCCTAACGCCATCATCAACGCCGATTCAACGAGAAAATCTCGCAGCGACGGCTATCGTCGCCCGCACACCGAGCGCCACACCAACTGCGACTGCTACACCGACCGTTACACCAACGCCGCAGTTCCCGACGGATAGCCCGACGACAGAAGGTGGGGCTGCTTCTGCACAAGCGACAGCGACCCCATTACCGTTAATCGGTGGGCCAGGCGCACCGACATTAACGCCCATGCCGACCAATACCACTGTGCCAACGGTGATCGTCCAATCACCGACCGCTGCACAGACATCAACGCTGACGTTAACGCCCACATTGACTGCGACATTAACGCCAACCGCCAGCCCAACATCGGCCTTCACGCCGACACCAACCGCTATTTTACCGCCGCGTGTGACCCCACCGGGTATCACCACAACACCCACTAAGCCCGTATTACCGTAAAGAGTGATGACATGAGTAAACGAATTGATAACTACTATCTTGTTAGCCTAGGGTGCAGTAAAAACACCGTCGATTCCGAGAGTATCGCCCAAGTGCTCGCGCAGAACGGAATGCGCGGGGTAGGCGATCCTGACAGCGCCGAAGTGATGATCGTCAATACCTGCGGCTTTATCGACGCTGCTAAAACGGAGTCGATTGACACCCTACGGGAACTTGTCGATTACAAACGAAACGATCAATATGTGATTGCCGCCGGGTGTTTGAGCCAGCGTTATGGTGCGGATCTTGTGCAGCATGTCCCCGGTTTGGATGGTGTTATCGGTACGCGGCGCTGGATGGACATCTTTGATCTGGTAACGCGCTTACGTGACCGCAAACACCCGGAGCCTATGTATCATCTACCCCCTGATGCCAATGTCGTCGGCTTGGACGAGCGCGGTGTGTTGCGGGCTAGCGTGCAGGGTGCCAGCGCATACCTTAAGATTGCCGATGGTTGCCGTCGCCCGTGCGCGTTTTGTGCGATCCCTAAGATCAAAGGCACGGCTGTAAGCCGCCCGATTGAAAGTGTCGTCGCTGAGGCTGTGCGCCTGCAAGATATGGGCATCCAAGAGATTATGCTCATCGCGCAGGATAGCACCGATTACGGTTATGACCTGGGTATGAAGGACGGCCTCGCGCAATTGCTGGATGCGATTGTAGAGGCCGCGCCACAAATTCCCTGGCTGCGCATTATGTACGCTTATCCCGGTTACGTTACCCCACGCTTGATGGAAACGATGGCGAAGCACCCCCAAATTTTGCCCTATCTGGATATTCCTTTGCAGCATGGGAGCCGCGAGACGCTCAAGCGGATGCGCCGCCCGGCTAAGGTCGAATGGGTGTACGACACCATCGGCAAACTGCGTCAGACGATCCCGCAATTGGCGGTACGCACCACATTCATTGTGGGCTATCCTGGCGAGACAGATGCCGAGTTTGAAGAACTGATGCAGTTCGTCCAAGACTTGCAATTCGACCGCGTTGGGGCGTTTAAATATTCTTATGAGATCGGCACACCGAGCGCGACCCTGGCCGATCATGTCCCTGATGATGTCAAGCAAGCCCGTTGGGAACGCTTGATGGAAGTTCAGCAGAATATCAGTTTGGCGAAGAATCAAGCGTTTGTTGGTAAAACCCTGGATATTCTGGTTGAAGGTCATGGCGAAGGCGAAGACGAAGACGGTAATCTGACCGGAGATTTGCTTTCATTAGGCCGTAGCTACCGTGACGCGCCAGAGATTGACGGTTACGTGATCGTCGAGGGCGAATTGCCCGTTGGCGAGATTGTGCCGGTGCGGATTACCGGGGCGACCACCTACGACCTGATCGGCACAGTCGATACAGCCGGGCCGCAGGTGATCCAACCGGGGCAGGTCATCAGCGAAGGCATGATTAACCTGGATGAGATTGATTAACTGCGCTTGACCCCGACGGCTAACCCATCACCCATTGGGATAATGACGCTGTCCATGCGTGGATCATCGGCAAGGGCTTGGTTATAGCGTGCCATGCCCTTGTCGTTATCGGTTTGCGGGTCGAATATCTCTCCATTGCGGAAGGCGTTATGCGCGGTCACGATACCGCCGATACGTAAATTCTCTACCGCCCACGCTAGATAATCAGGATATTGGTCTTTGTTCGCGTCGATGAAGATCATATCAAATGGCCCCTGCGCCGCGACCTTACCGAGTATCGCTAACGCATCGCCTTGCAAGACTTCAACGCGATCATGCAGTCCGGCTTTTTCAAAATTTGCTTGGGCGACTTTGGCGTGCTTGCTGCTTTTTTCCACCGTGTAGAGCTTGCCGTCTGCTGATAATGAACGCGCCATCCATGTGCCGCTATACCCGGCGAGAGTGCCAACCTCAACGATGGTCTTCGCGCCGACCAAGCGCACCAACCAACCGAGCAGGTAACCCTCAAACGGCTGCACGCTGATACTTGGCATGTCGTTGGCTTCGGTGCTGGCTTGTATCTGCTTTAAGATGTCGTCTTCGCCAGGGCTAAATAGCTCACCGATGTAATGGTCGAAGCGTTCGCGCAGGGTGTCGCTCATAATTCAATCCTCATCTTCGGGTTGACGGTCTATTTTTTGGACAGTCTCGCCACGTTTAAGCGCGAAATGATCCAGATCACGCACAATATACGCATTATCGAATACGCTGCGTGCTTCGCTGATGATGTCGCGCTCACGGTAGCGGCGCGAGACATGATTAATCAGCAAAGATTTGACGTTGGCACGGGCGGCTAGCTCTGCGGCTTGCCTGGCTGTGATGTGGCCGAAGGCGGCGGCTTCTTCGCGCTCACTGTTTAAGAACGTGGACTCAATCACTAAGGTATCGGCATCTTGCACATATTCCGCCAGATTATCCGTCTGTGCGGTGTCACCCACATAGGCTAATTTCGTGCCGGGGATTGTCTCGCCAAGCACCATCTCCGGTGTGATTGTCCGGCCATCGGCCAGTGTGACGCTGTTCCCGCGCACGAGTTGACCACGTTCCGGCCCGGCAGGAACGTCGAGTTCCTCCGCTTTTTCTACCAAAAACGGGCGGTGGTCGTTTTCTTTAAAGATAAAGCCGAAGTTACCGCGTCCGCGATGTATGACTGGGAAGACATCAACGGTAAATTCTTTTGTTGTGATGATGCGCCCCGGCTTGAGGTCGATCATGTGAATGGGGATCGGTGGCTTTTGCTTATGTAGCACAATGTCGTAGATCAAAATCCCCACGCGATCTAATGCGGGTTTGCCGCCCCATATCTCTAATTGCTCAATGCCATCTTCCCAGCGGACGAACGTAGACACCAGCCCCCCCAGGCCAAGAATATGATCCAGGTGGGCGTGGGTGAGCAGAATTTTGTTGATGCGCTTAAAGCCGATGCCGCTTCTAAGGATTTGACGTTGTGTGCCTTCGCCACAGTCGATCAAGAAGCGGTGTTCGCCCGCAAGGATGGCCGTTGCTGTCAGGCCACGATGTATAGACGGTGTCGCGGCGGACGTACCTAAAAAGACAATTTCAAACATTATGGCTCTACCGTTATCGTATTTAAGAATAAGCGTGTGGCGCTCGGTTGTGCGTCGATCAGTACATTCAGCCGTTCATCGTTTACGTTTTGGTATCCGCCGATTGAAACTTGATAAGCGCCACTCGGTAGGGCGCTCGGTAGCGGGACGGTCGTCACTTGGATGAACACATCACGATCACGCAGATAACGCGGGTTCACATGGATAACATCCGTGTTGGCAGGCGGGCGGGCGGCGGGGTCAGCGAGTAGATGCGTAAATAAGGTGAGGTCATTGGGTACGGTGCCTTGTGTGCGCCAGTAAGAGATAGCGACGATGTCATCGCCTGGGCGGTAGGTGCGACGGGGTTCGATGATATGACCAAGAAAGGTTAAGTTGCCGCCAAAACTCACCGGAAGCGCAATAGCTGTGTTTTCCGGCCTGCCAGCTTCCGGTGGGAAATACGCTTCTGTATTGGCGACCATCTGCCCTAAAAGATCGGCGAGGGGTTGCTCCACCGCCAAACGCATAACGGCATTTTCTGGCAGGTTTGTATCGTTGATGAATGTCCCGGCTTGCAGCCAGCGGCGTATAGCAATATGCGCATTATCTAAAATGTCCGGTTGCGTCAGGAGTACATGCTGACCTTGCCCGGCTTCCGCGAGGACGATTGCACGGTAACAGTCTGCATAGCGGATATTGGCGTTTTGCTGTCGGTTGAGCATCAAGCTGATAAGTTGGGCATCGTTGAGCGTTGGCGTATTGGCGGCTTGGTTGGCCTGCCAGCCACAGATCATGATGGGGATGTCGTCGGCGTTGCGATCAATATGATTGGCGAGTTGCCCTAAATCGCTGTTATATGCTTGTTGAACTGCCGAGTTTGTACGCCAATTTTCGGTTAAGTCGTGTTGCGTGTAGGCGACGTTAAAGATTAACAAAGCGACTAACGCTAATTCGCTTGCTCGTTTGAGCGGACGCGGTAGGTTATCATGCAATTGGGTGATGCCAATGGCGAAAAGCAACACGAAAAGCGGCAGCGCAGGGGCATAATTGACGAAATTGGGTGCTTGTGCAGAGAGCAAAAACACCGGACTGATGACAATAAGCGCGATGAGCATAAGGGTGCAGCGCGGTTGTCGCCAATTAAACGCGGTGACACCTAACCCGACTATCAACAGCAAGGCACTAAAGGGGTCAAATAGAGGGCGTTGAGGGACATTGTACGTCACATTTTCATCACCGCTGAAGATGACACCGCTCAGGCCGTTTATAATTGCGTCAACACTCAGGCTGGCGTTGTCATTGGTCAAGCGGTCAATGCCGCCTAAGTCGGGGTTGCGCACCGTAGAGACAAGATACGGCACACTCATGATGATGAGCACAAGCAACGTAAACCCAATGTAGCTGACACGCCGTTTGGACATCTGCTTGTTGGTGCGGATGGTATACCCGATGAAGGCTAAGCTAAAGATGACGATTAATAACCCGGCTGGATGAATGTAGATGCTCATGCCGAGCAAAAAACCTAAG
This sequence comes from Anaerolineae bacterium, assembly GCA_034437635.1. Lineage (GTDB taxonomy): Bacteria > Chloroflexota > Anaerolineae > Aggregatilineales > Phototrophicaceae > J038. Next base: position 5,280 of record DAOTTT010000153.1, read on the forward strand.
ATCGCTGAGGCAGATGTGTAATCGCCCCGCTTGCGCCGCCGTTTGTATAATGGTAATACCATCGCTAGCAATAAGATCGCCAAGCTGACCATAAACGGCAAGAGCATCTGGGGCAGGATGAGCCGTGAGAGGAGCAACGGCCAAAAGGTGACGGCCATCAACCCGGCTGCGGCCAAGCCGCCTAAGCGTGTGGTCAGCCGTCGGCCAGCCGCATAACAAATGGCAACTGTGAGTAGGCCAATCCACATGGAAAATAAGCGATAACCGAGTGTTCCTGTGCCAGTTACGGATGTGATGAACATCAGGAGGATCTGATATAGTCCCTCGCGGCCTTCGTCGCCAAGATCATAAAAAACCTCAATATTTCCGTTGCGGGCGGTCTCGACGATGCGGATATTGGTGATTTCCTGTTCGTTAAGCCCCGCCGGGAGTGATGTCATATCTTGGAAGCGTAAGACAGCCGCTAAAAGCAGCAACCCCACAGCCAAGAAGAAGCTCAAACGATCCGACAAAGTGATGCCTCTTTTCCTGTAAAAGCTAGCTGAGGATAACGCGGGCTTAAGGGTGCGTCAAGGTTATAGTGTACCTGCCCAGGCGCTAAACCCTAGTACGGCGATGCCTAGCCCGGCATTGAGCCACGTCAGCCGAATTTCCCGACGGCGCAGCCGTTCCCATTCCTCTGGTTGAGTCTTGCCACGTTCTAATAAGATGGTGGTGCGCTCTAATGCAGGGAACACGCCATATTGCAACATCACACCGGCGATAATCATGCCGATAATGGCAATGTGCTTTAGAAGAATGACGACACTCCACTCATTGCTGAAATCCATGAAGCCGTTATAATTTTCATCTAACGACATTTGAAACATACCCGTGACGATCAACACGCCCAAGCTCAGGTTGCCCCAGGGCGTAAACCGCTTACGCAAGCGTGTTAACAGCGCATAGAGTGCGTCGTGCTGGGCGAGGGTGCGGCGGACTTCCGGCCAGACGAGTAAGGTCGTGATGAGCAACCCGCCCACCCATATAACCGTCGCTAGCAAATGGAAGAATAGGCTAATCGCAAGGATTGTACTCTGGGGCATAAGCAGACTCGAATTCATCGCGTGCAGGAAAAACGGTATCACCGCAGTATTTTTCCATCTGCGCCAAGCCCGCAAAGGCCGGCCGGATGCCGTTCACCGGGTCGTTGACCGACCACCAAAACTGTTCATCCGCTTCTGTCCAAAAGGGGTTAGCGAGATAGATTGTAGAGACTAAACCCACCCAAGGCCGCCAGTTTTCCGCTGCATAGCGGTAAGCGGCGACGAGATAATCGCGCTGTTGTTCTTCGCTGACGGCGTGCCAGGCATAGATGGGGTTGTCTTGATCGGTGGTGTAGCCAATCTCCAAGATTGCCATTTGTCGGGCAGCGTCGCCATTGTCGATCATGATCTTGCGCAGGTCTTCTACCCGGCGGAAGGTGGCCCAACGCCCGCGCTCATCGGCTTCGGCATCGTCCGGGCCATAGTCCGGCGGTTTGCCCCATCCAGGCGCATGAACACCGACGACATCAATATATTGCTGGAAATTCGCAGCATACATCTCGCTGAGGAAAACGTCATCTCGGCGAGCGTTGTCGTCCATGTTGCCCGTTGGGGATAGCCCAGCGGAGATTAAAATCGCGTCAGGGTCAGCGGCGCGAATGGCGGTGCTACAGGCCGCTAGAAGCTCGATAAAGGCGGCGGCATCCGGTGGCCGGTTGCCCCATTCCCGCGTGAGGTTGGGTTCGTTCCAGATCTGATAGGCAGCAATGCGGCCTTTGTAACGGGTAGCGATCGCGCCACAGAATGCGCCAAAGTCGGCGTAGTCGTCCGGTGGTGCATCAACGTATAAGCCGTCAGCTTGGGGGGGCAAGCTAGGATGTGCCCAATCCGGCGCATCGCTCAAACGGGCGACGATGTGCAGGTCTTTATCCCCCGCCATTTGGACGATGCGATCAGCAATGGAGAAGTCAAATTCTCCGCGCCGAGGTTCGATGTCCTGCCAAGCGAAGGTCTGCTTGATGTGGCTAAAGGCCATCAAGCGCGTCCATTCCATGTGCAGCCCGGCGGTGATGTCTGTATCCCACCAAGCGAAGACCTGTATGCCATAGGTCAGCGATGTAAACGGCGGGTCAACGACGGCATCCGCGCGGAAGGGGTCGTTGTCGTCGTTTAAACCCATGTAGAGTGCTGTGATGAGAACAATAAAGGCCAGGGCGAGTGCCGCCCTGACCCATGTCTTTTGTATCCAACTCATAGACTTAGTTATTCAAATTCTCCGCGATCCATTGGGCGGCGGCGGTATAGGCCGGGCGCTTGCTGAAATCCGGGCTGATGAGTGAATAAGGCGTGTTATCGCTTGACGTGTCCCAGCCAATTTGTGGGGCATAGTTCAAATTCCAGATGCTGGCAATCCACACATAGCCTTCGTTGTTCATAAACTCCAGCGCCTTAACGGTAAATTCGGCTTGTTCTTCCAGGGTGTTATCCAGCGCAAACTCAAAGCCTGCGGGGTAACCATCGAGTTCTTCAACGGATGGCCAGCCAAACTCGGTGATGCACAGGCGTGGGTCGGGCAGGCCAGCATTACCAGCGGCGACAGCGAGTTTATTGTAATAAGTCTGCAAGGTGCTGCGGAAGCTATAGCTATGATGCGGATCATCAAACGGGCCGCGGAAGTTGGCGTTCGGGTCCGGCGGGACTTGATCCCAGGTGTAATCCGGCGAGACGTTATACCCGTTATGGTGCACGCCGAAGCAATCCATGTAATTCATCACGCCAGAATTAATGAGTTGATCGACATAATCGAAGTCGTCAATGGCACGCACGATGCCATCTTGCACAAGGCCGCCAGTCGGGGCGGGTGCGGCGCTGATGACAATGATGCCAGGGTCAATGTTTTTGATGGTGTTGTAGGCGACGGACAGCATATCCACATAGTTGGCCGCGCTGACACCCCCGCTAGATAACCATTCGCGGTCGAGGTTGGTCTCGTTCCAGATTTCGATGCCGTGAATTTGCCCTGGGTAGCGGTTGAGCATGGCCGTCAAGAAGTTGGCGAGGTCGTTGTAATTCGCCGGGGGGCGTTCCAGTTCTTCGGTAATGCCACGATCAATCACCCATTGCGGGACAGGTTCAGCCGCCCAATCTGGCGCAGCGACGACAGAGATCATGACGTTAAAGCCGTATTCTTCCGCGATGGGTAAGGAAAGATCGAGCTTATCCCAGACGAATTCACCCGGTGTAACTTCGATTTCATCCCAGCGGATTTGTTGTTTGTACCATTGCACGCCTAAACCTTGTACGTCGTTCATCCAGCCGCGTTGAATCTCTTCATCGAGGGTGATACTGTATTGTACCTGGATGGCAGGGAAGAACTGATCGCGCGTTTCCATCGGGGATGGCTCCGGCGTGGTGATGGGTTGCTGTTGGTTATTACCCCCCAATGCGCTCAGTGGGGTGACGGCGATAGGACTCGCTTGTGCTTCTTCCAGGTTGCGCTGTTGCGGGTTTGCTGCTGCTGCGCTGATATTATTTTGCGCGGGTGGTGTTTCGTTGGCCGTGTTGGGCGCGTCATTCACGGGTAAGCCAATGCTCTGGTTGGATGCAGCTAGAGCTTCGTTGGTGGGGTTATACGTCATGTAGATTGCGAAGAAAACCGCCACGCCAATCGTGAATGTAATGAGCGTCCAGACGAACGCAAAACTACGAATTTGTTGCTTGACCACTGTTTTAGTCGCCATAGAAAACACTTGCTCCTTATTTACTTCTATCAATCCCCACATTTAGCGCGATGCAGCAGCTAATGCCGCACACGCTGGACAACCGCCTCCTGGACGGATTATAGCATATCCGGCCATGGGGTCGTTAGCGTCATAGTTCGTAAAGTCGATATTCCACACGATCATCAAGCGCACGCGGCCACTCCGTGACGTAAACGCGGCGGCATCCGCCAAGAACGCGGCTTGTTGGCGGACGGACATGCCTCTTGCCCAGGCGAAGGCGTTCGGCAATGGGCCGTAACCGTCAGCTGTGAGATAGCCTAACTCCGTGATGCAGAAGGGCTTACGTCCGCCGGTGATCTCGGTGTAGCGTTCCAAAAGGCGCGGTAGATAACGTGTGTAGTAGTCGTCGCCGCGTGGGTCGCCGCTGCGGGCGCTCCCGGTGACTAAGCCCTCATTGTAGTGTACGCCGACGCAATCGGTGTAATCCAAAAAGCCAGCGGACATCATCTGTGTGAGGTAGACATCATCGTTAACGACATTGCCGGGGAAGGCATCCTGTGCGCCGGTGGGTGCCGGGGCACCGCTAATGACGATGACGTTAGGGTTTGCGCTCTTGATGGCGTTATATGATCGGGCGAGTAAGTTGGCGTAGCTCGCGCCGTTAATTTGGCCGGACGGCCACTCGCGACCTAGGTTCGGCTCGTTCCACACCTCGATAGCATCCGGCCCAAGGGCGGCGACTGCGCCCAACCAATTGACGAAGCCATCAATAAACGCATCGCCCCCGGCACGCATATCATTAGGGCTACCGACCACGCCGAGCAAAATCTTAAAGCCTTGGGAGCGTGCAGACTGGATGTTACTCTGTGCAACGTCGGTTGTCTCGCCGGGGCCATAGCGAATTTGCACTTTCATCCAGGTCATCCCGGCGCTGCGCATGGCTTCTGCGGCGCGGGTACTGCCTGCGTTGGTCACATGGCCGCCATACTCGAACCCTGTAAGGTCGATGCCACCGCCAACTGGCGGGGCGATTGGCCCGGTGCCAAAGTTGACGTTATTGCCGCCGCCGATGGGTGTCATGCCGATGGGGGCATTGCCCGCCGGGTTGATCGTCGGCACAACAGGAATCAGCGTCGGTGTAGGGGTTGCGGTGGGGCGTGGTGTGCCAGTTGGCACAGGCGTGGGGGTGATGGTGGGCTGATATAACGCAATCGCTACGCCGTCACGCGGGCGGCTGGTGCGGCCATTGGTAATATTCACTTGGACGGTGTAATCGCCTTCGATGTCTTGCAATGTCAAACGAATGACATCGTTAAACCCAGTCGTGAACTCACGGATCAGGCTGTTATCTTTCTCGTCCAGCACGCGCCATTGTAATTGTAGGGTGTTGTCGTCGGTGTCGTCTTCCACTGCGCGACGATTTTTGTAGTCCTGCACGGCGATTAAGAGGCCGTCGGCTAATTCGTCCGTCAGTAGATCCGGCAAGGCTGCGCCACCAATGCTAAACGGTGTGAGCCTATCCAAGCGGAAGTGCAGAGCGCGGGCGGTGGTCAACCACATACGTGTGGCTAAAGACCCATCAGTATTGAAGTAATCAATAAAAGGTGCGTTAATGAGCGTATCCTCACCGGGCAGCGCGTCGAAGCCATCTAGCGTTAAGGTGATCTCACTGCCGGGCGTGAGGGTGCTGCCCTCTGCGATGACGACATCGCCCAAGGGGGCGAGTGCGGCATCATAGCTGATGGGCGTAAATTCGCCGTTCGTCTCTTGGATGCTGCGGGCGCTAATGCCGCCGATGATTTTATAACGTTGGACTTGACTGGTTGCCCAACGGAATAATGCCTCAACATAGCGATCTGCCCCAGGGGTGAAGCTGGTGGGGTCAATTGTCAGGTCAACCTGTAAATAATCAACCGCTTGGCCGATGCTTGCCCAATCATAACCTTGGGTGTCCCATTGACCGTCAACGTTTTGCGGTGCCGGTAGAAGAACGCCGAGTTTGGCGTTGTTACGGCGTAGCTCTGTGCCGAGCATGTGCATAAACGCGCTAAATGCGGCCTGGTCGGCAGTCGTCAAGTTGCGGTAGTCGATGAATACGCCGTCGAAGTTGCCTGCTGCGACCAAACTACTGATCTGGCTGATGTGTTCGTCGCGTAGCGCATCATCGCTGATGATTGCTTGGACGGTCTGCGCATCAATGGCGCGGAGGTCGGCGTAATTGCGGAGGATGGGCATCGTATCATAGCCGGTGTTGAGTTCAAAGCCGCCGGCTAGGTTGCCGATGAGCGTGCGTTGTGGTGTGTTGGGTAATGCGGGTTGCATCCCTACAGGCTTGAGAACATCAATGATTTGAGCGTTTGCCGCCTGTATACTTTGGTTGAAGTCAAGTTGTGTGACAATTATTGGATCAACTAAGGCCGCTTGGAAAACGCCGACACGATCCGGCACAGCATCCGTGCGTACAATAATTTGATCATTGCTGTGGCTTGACGGCATAAAACGCCATTGTGCTTCCTCCGCATACCAGCCGTAAATGTCCATACGATCCATATTACCGCTGTTTGATGCAAGGTCAAATGTCAGGATGGTTTGCGCGGGTGCTGTGCCGCGTGTCTGGATTTCGTATAGCTGGCTGGTGAGTGTCAAGCCAGGGTGGAGGGCATCGCGATTGGAGTTGCTGCCGCCACTACGAAACGTTGCCGGGGCGACGACATCTAAGGCAACGGCAAATTGATCGCCGGGTGTGGCGGGGTCAACGCTTAGGGTAAACTCCGGCTCGTTGACGATGGCATTTTCCGCATTTTGGACTGATCGCATGATGGCAATTGCGTTATTTTGGCTGTTTAAGCGGGTGTAGGATGTGGTGGTTGATTGTAGTGACGTGACGAGCACCACACCAGCGCCAATCAATGCGCCGACGGCCAGCAAAATAACAATATAAAGCCCTAGGCGTGATTGGGGGGGTGGATTTTGATGCCCTGCATAATATGGGCCGGGTGGGGTGTTTGTCTGTGGCATTGACCTTCCCTACGCTAATGATCTTGCGAGGCAAAGTATAGTCGTTATCAGGCATTGTTCATAGGGTGATAGACTCTGCTATCACCCTATGCTGTGATGCGCTAGCGGCCAAGTGCCTCACACGCGGGGCAAATGTTGCCCGGTCGCATGATGGCAAACCCGGCCATAGGGTCGGCACCATAATTGGTAAAGTTGATGTTCCAGATGATGACAAGGCGCACGCGCCCGGTGCGGCTGGCATAGCTGACGGCACCATCAACCCAGGCGGCTTGCTCGGCTAGGGAGGTGTTTTCCGCCCAGGCGAACCCACCGGAAAGCGGCCCGTAACCTTCCGGCGTGAGGTAGCCGAGTTCTGTAAAGCAGATGGGCTTGCTTCGGCCAAATACAGCGGTATAACGGCTAATCATGCTGGGTAGATAGCGGGTGTAGTAGCCACTGTTGCCGCGTGGGTCGCCGCTGGTGGCGGTGGGTGGGACGATGCCCTCATTGTAGTGAGCGCCCAGGCAATCCATGTAATTAGCGGCTCCGGCGGCGGCCATGCCTGCAAGGTAGTTGTCATCGTTCATGACGCGGCCAGGGAAAGCGGCCTCTGCACCAGTGGGGGCGGGGGCGGCGCTAATCACCATCGTATTGGGATTGTTATTTTTGATGCTGATGTAGGATTGACGCAGGAGTTCGGTGTAGCGGGCAGGGTCAATTTGACCAGCAGGCCACTCGTGGTCGATGTTCGGCTCGTTCCAGACTTCGATGGCATCCGCGCCGATGGCGGCCACACCACCGACAAACCCCGCGTACCGCTCGAAGTAGCCGTTATTGTTGATCTCGTCGGGGTAGCCGACGACACCCAGCAAGATACGGAAACCGGCGGCATGTGCGCCTTCAATGAGGCCGCGCACGTTTTCCGGGTTTTGGCCGTCACCATAGCGGACTTGCTTCTTGATCCATGTCATGCCAGCAGTGCGCATCCAATTGAAGGCGTTTTCGTCGTAGCTAGCGACGTGACCGCCATAGCTAAAGCCACGAATAGGCGCGGTGTTAGCTACAATAGGGGCAGGGGCGGCGCTATCGTCTTCGCTTGCTGGTGCGGGGGCGGCGGGCTGCGGTGATGTAGCCGCGGGCGGCGATAGTGTGAATGGGGTGTCCGGCGTGATAATCGGGATACCAATGATTTCGTTGATGGTTAACCCGGTCGGCCCAGAGACAATCCAACCGACGGTGCCGCGCTCGGTGATACCGCGTATCCATTCGCCGGATTCATTGCGTCCATCAATGTTGAACGCGGTTCCGGCTCTGACGGTGCCGAGACGTTCGGCGTTGGCATCTGGCGCAGTGCGGATGTTAACATTTTGCTGAATGGTGACGACGCGCCCTTGTGCGCTGGCTGGCAAGATGCCAATCAGCAATAGGCACATGCTCATAATAAGTAACCACAGGCTTTTTTGTCTCATAGAATTTCCTTTGAGAATATATGTCGTTTTGTTAATACACCGTTATTGTACATGGGGTCTACGCGGCTGGCAATATACCTTCGCAAAGTCGCCGGGATGGGTTACACTGTGTCCCATGACTAACACAGACAAAATTCAACTTACAATTGATGCCGATGGCATCGCTATTTTGACCTTTAACCGACCCGATGCGCTCAACGCGCTCGACTTGGCGGCGATGGCTGCGTTTGCCGCGCAAGTGGCTGCGCTCGTAGCGAATGATCGTGTGCGGGTCGTCATCGTGACAGGGGCCGGCAAGAGCGCGTTTTGCAGTGGCGGCGACCTCTACGAACTCAGCCAATTGACGACGGAAGAACAAGCGCGAGACTTCATCACCTTGATGGGCGATGCGTTGTTTAAACTGGAGCATCTGCCGGTGCCGGTGATCGCGGCGATTAACGGCTATGCGCTCGGCGGTGGCAGTGAGATCGCGTTGGCGTGTGATATGCGCTACGCTGATGAGAAAGTGCGCATGGGCTTCGTGCAGATCCGCTTGGCACTTACGCCGGGATGGGGCGCGGGGCAGCGGCTCATGCGTGTGGTTGGATACGCTAAAGCGATGGATTTGCTTTTGCATGGGCATGTAATGCGGGCGAAAGAACTGCAAGCGTTGGGCTTGGCAAATAAAATCGTGGATGAAGGCATCGCCCTAGACCATGCGCTGTATTTCGCCCGGCATATTGTCCAGCATCCGCCGGATGCCGTGCGCGGCGTGAAGGCGTTGCTGCGGGCAGGGCGGGAACAGCCCTACATTGAGGCGTTGCAGACCGAGCGCGACATCTTCCCGCCGCTATGGGCGGCCAAGCCCCACCTCGACGCGGTGGAGGACTTCCTCAAGCGTAAGGGGCAGTCATGAGTGGGTTTTATCGGTCGATCATCCGCTATTATGACGCGGAAAATCGGGGTAAGGACGATGACATCACGCTTTATTCGCAGCTTGCCAGCGAGTACGGTGACCCTATTTTGGAGATCGGCTGTGGTACAGGCCGCGTGATGATTCCGTTGGCGCATCAAGGCTATACGGTACATGGTATTGATAACGAAGCGGCTATGATCGAGCAGGTGCAAGCCTACGCCGACACAGACGCGACATTAAAAGCAAACATGCATCTGCATTATGGCGACGTGATAACCTATGCCTTAGATAAACAATTTAAGCTGGTGCTGGCAACCTATAATCTGCTGATGCACTTCCATGAGCAGGATGATCAATTAGCGGTGCTGCGCAAGCTGCACACTTGGACGGCAGACGATGGATTACTGGTGATCGACTTGCCCAATGCTGGGGAGGTCTTCGCCACACAAGAGACGGATGCGATCATGCTGGATCGCACGTTTTTAGAGCCGCAGACCGGACATATGGTCATGCAGCAATCGCACAGTGTGTTGGATCGCACGACGCAACTTTTGCAGATCACCTGGATTTACGATGAGATTATCGCAGATGGCACGCTCAGGCGGACGACCGCTACGCATCATCTTTACTATTACTTTTATGCGGAATTGGCGCTGTTGCTCAAGTTGGCTGGGTTTGAAGTCGAAGCGGTTTATGGCGATACGGATTACACGCCCTTTGTCGATGGTGTAGAACGGATGATAGTTTTTGCGCATAAAGTTTAAGAGCTTGTTGCTGTTGTTGGTGTTGGTCGGTTGCTCTACCATTGACCGCGAAGCATCAACGCCGACCCCGACATGGTTCTTCACTGGGCCGACCACCGCCCCCACACGCCGCCCATTAGACGCTCGCCCGACGGACTCCGCCTTTCAATTTGGGCAGGGCATCGGGCAGAATAACCTCACTGCTGCCGCACTCCCGGCGGATAGTGAAATGCCGCCTATCGTCGTGGAGCAGATTACACCGGGCGTTTCCATTGTGCAAATTTCGCTTTCTGATGGGGGACTAGTATTCGGTGCATTGTACGAAAATCCACCGCTAGAGATTGAAGGGCGGCGTATCCCGGCGCGGTTGCCGGGGGTCTTGCTTATCGGTGCGAGTGTTGATGCTTGGGGCGGCTTCCCGGAGCAACTTGGCAGCCGAGGGTATACGGTGCTTGTCGTGGATTTGGGCAATAACACGTTCTTGGAAGACTTTCAGGATATTTTCGGTGCGTTCATAGGAACGGGCACGGTCAACCCGGCGCAGATGTCCGTTATTGGCGCAGGGATGGGGGCCGATTTGGCATTGATCGGCTGTGCGGCGGAAAGTGGCTGCGATGCTGTGGTGCTTCTCAGCCCGCAGGAAGAAGGTACGCTTTTAAACGTGCTGGCATCATATAACCCGCGGGCGGTATTCGCGGCGGCTAGCAGCACCGACCGCCCGGCGTATGATGTCGCGCAGGCGGTCTATAATGCGTCTACAAGTGCAGAGAGTGAAGTCGCTCTACTCATCAATGTGGGGAGTGGTGCGGCCATGCTCCAAAATGCGGAGGCGCTCGCGGATGACCTGATTACATGGCTCGACGCGATTATGGCCGCACAACCGTTTGATTAAGCGCGGAGCTTCGCGCCGAGGCGTTTCTCCGCTGATTTGATGATTTTCTTGCGTAGCTTGGCGACATCCTTATCCTTGAGCGTCTTCTCGTTGGTCTGGTACGTCAGGCTGTAGGCCAAGCTCTTCGTCCCTGCGGGGATCGAATCACCTTGATAGACATCGAACAAGACCACTTCTTTAAGAATATCACCGCCTGCCTGCCGGATGACGGTTTCGACATCCACTGCCGAGAGATCTTGCGGTACCACAAGTGCGATGTCCTCAAGGACAGGCGGTGTGATGGGCAAAGCGGCGATGCTGAAGGCGCGTTGTGCGACTTCCAGCAGCACATCGAGATCGAATTCGGCGACGAGAACGGCGCTTTCCGTTAACTCGAAATCGCGTGCAACCAGCGGATGCAGTTCACCGAATACGCCGATGGCTTTGCCGTTGACGTTGAGCATGGCGGAGCGCCCTGGGTGGAAGCTCGGATGCGCGGCGCGTTCGTAGGTTGCTCCGGTAATGTGTAATCCGTTGAGCAAGCCCGTCACCGTGCCCTTCATATCATAGAAGTTGAACTCGCCCTGTGCGCCTTCTCCCATCCAAGTTGTGTTATCACGGGGTCCGGTCATCAGTAGACCAAGCCGCCGGGGTTCTTGTGGTAATGGGTTGTCCGCCGTTTTATGATAAACGCTGCCGATTTCAAACACTTGTTGACGTTTGTTGAAGCGTTGATTACGCAGCGCATTTTCTAGTAGGCTAGTGAGCATACTATGGCGCAGTACGGTTTTATCCGACGCAATAGGGTTGAGCAAAGTCACATAATTGAAGCTGTGCCAAGGTGCTTGCCCGGCCTGCGGTGGCACAAGTTGGGCTTCGCGCTCCGGCGTGGTGAAGCGATAGCTGATGTTCTCTCTCATGCCGAGTGAAGCCAGTAAGTCGCGGGTTTTTTCTTCAAATTCCAGCGATACATTTGCCCATTGTGGCGGCAGCATATCCTCGATGATGGTATCGGGGATGTGGTCGTAGCCGTGAATACGGGCGATTTCCTCAATGAGATCAGCTTGGCCGATGATGGGATCGTCGCTGATGTCCATACGGTGATCGGGCACGACGACATGGAGGTTATCCCCGGTGATGGTGACATCGAATTGCAGGCGGCTGAGGATGTCGGCGGCGGTTTCTACGGCGATCTGCATCCCCATCAGGCGCTCAATTTCGCTAACGGGTAGCTCAACACTGACGCTGGGCGGGGTGTGGGGGTAAGCGTCGATAATGCCTTCGGCGATCTGACCGCCGCCCGCCTGCCGCATAAGTTCAATGCCGCGCTTTAAACCTAGAATGGCTTGGCTAGGATGCACACCCCGGCTGAAGCGCGTCCCGGCATCGGTGAAGACCTTTTGTGATTGGGTGGTGCGGCGGATGTTGATGAAGTTCCAATTCGCCGCCTCTAGCAGGACGTTGATGGTTTCATCGCTGATTTCTGTCTCCGCGCCGCCGATGATACCGCCGATGCTTAGAACACCTTGTGTATCCGCAACAAGGATATTGTGCGGGTCGAGTGTGCGCTTGACTTCATCGAGTGTTTCCAACGTTTCGCCGTCTTCCGGCAGGCGGGTGATGATGGTCGGGGTTTGAGCGCCTGCGCGTGCCTTGAGCTTGTCATAATCGAAGGCGTGCAGCGGTTGGCCGATCTCGAAGGTGATGTAGTTGGTCACATCGACGACGTTGTTAATGGGGCGTTGGCCGACTTGTTTTAAGCGGCGCTGCATCCAATCCGGCGACTCGGTGATCGTCGTATCGCGCAATAAGGCGAGCGTGAAGCGTGGGTTTAGCTGCGGCTCGCGGATGTCGATCTTGACTTCTCCGGCGATGGGTGCGCCCTCTGCCAAGAAGTCGTAGTTGGGTTCTTTAACGGGCTTATCCAGCAGTGCGCCGATTTCGCGGGCGACCCCTAGCACGCTAAAGCAGCGGGCCAGGTTGGGCGTAAGCTCAATATCTAAAATCACATCGCCGAACACGTCCTGTAGGGGCGTGCCAGGGGCGAAGAGTGTGCCATCGCTGGCGGTGGGTTGCTTGTGCAGCAAAATCACGCCTTCGTGAGCGTCACTCATGCCCAGTTCTTTTTCCGAGCAGACCATGCTTTTGTTGTGGATGCCGCGTAACTTCTTACCCTTGAGGATCATCCGTTTGGGTTCGTCGCTGTGGCCGTCCCAGACTTCAGCGCCTTCGGCAGCAAAGGCCGTCCATAGGGGCGGTTCTAATGCGCCTTGGCCTTTGTACTCGAAGAGGTTAGGCGCACCGGTGACGCATTGCTCCAGTTCGTCGCCGCCATAATCGACCATCGCTAAGACGAGGCGATCAGCGTCAGGATGTGGTTTGACTTCTTTAATCGCGCCGAGGACGAGCTTCTCTCGATCCCAAACTAAATGGTCGGACTTCGGCCAGCGGATGCCTTCGATTTCCTGTTGAGGAATGCCGATATAGTTGAGGTGTGCGACCTCTAACCCGGCGAGTGTGAGGCGTTCGCCTAGTACTTCGATGGGCACATCAATGTCTACAAGTTCTTTCAACCAGCTTAACGGTACTAGCATTTTTACTCCGTGTTGTTTATGGTTTCGATCACAATGTCGCGCATGGCTTGCGCGATACGTTCGTTTCCGGCGTAGGAAACGTGGTTATAGTCGAAGAACAGCATTTGTTCTACGTCATCAAAGATGTCGGATAAATCGTGCAATTGCGCATAATCTGGCGCGGCGGCCTCGATAATGGCGTATGTATCCGCAAAGAGTGCGGCTAAGTTATCCGGCGGCGCTTGTGCCATGACTTGCTCTTGCTCGGTCAAGGGTTTGTCGCTGACGATCATCATCGGTTGCCAGAAGAACAGCACATCAAAGCCGTAATCTGCCCCCAGCGTGTTGACTATCCGGTAATTTTCCAAATAGGCATTAACGGCTTGTTCAGCGAGCGGAATTTCCACCGTTTGAACGTCATCCGTTGCTTCTTCAGGCTCATCTTCCGGTGTGGGTAATAACGCTCGGATGAAGCGCACCGTGTAGGAGTTACGCAACCATGAAGCCAAGGGATGACTTACGCCTTCAGGGTTCACTGCAAGGACAAAATTACCATAGAGTCGATGACTGCCGGGGGTGCTGCGTTGGTGTGTGGCGATGACATCATTAACCCCATCGTAGAAGATCACCAGGTCCGGCACATTGCCTTGTTGTAATTGTTTGACGAGGCGGATCATCTCTTGGGTGTTGACCATCGCTAATTCGCCATAATTGACGATGCACACCGGACGATCTAAATTCGCCGCGTTGAGTTCGGCCTGCAAATAGGCGGCGATGGTCATGGTGTCCATCACGCCGAAGCCCCACATGGTTGATCCGCCGTACAGATGCACGCGGTACGTATCGGCATCGTCGCATTGCGCATCCGGCGTATACCGTGCGCCATCCGCTAAGATGTTGATGGCTTCGCCCTCAAAGCGGGGATGCGTCCATAGGTCATAGGGGCTGTATTGGATGTTGGCTTCAAACTCGCGGTATTCCATCCGATATTGTTCACGCCAGGTTAAATCCTCTTCCGTGTAGAGGGCGAGTTCCTCACCGCTTGGCGCTTCTTGCGAGCCTGTCGTGATGAACTGAAGGTTGAACGACACGATAACGAGCAACTCGATAGCGATAAAAAACAAAATGGTGTTGAGTAATAACACGGCGACTTGTTCATAGCCTTTGACCAAGCGTTTAGGCCGTATGCGTGACGCAAATATGACAAAAACGATCATGCCTGCCCCGCAAAGGGTGAGCAGAATTTGCGCAAACCCGCCGCGGCCTAAGCCGACGCCGGCAGGGTAGTCCGGCAAGAGGGCAAAGGTGATGATACCTAAACCGACGATGCCTAAAATCAGCCGTGCAATCATGGGTATGGTGGTCCTTACCTAAAATTGACTTAAGAAGCGTAAATCGTTCGCCCAGAAGTTGCGAATGTCGTCAATGTTGTGCTTCTGCAAGACCATGCGCTCTGGCCCCATGCCAAAGGCGAACCCGCTCCACTCGGTGGGGTCGTAGCCGCCGTTACGCAGCACTTCGGGATGCACCATGCCACACCCGGCGATTTCCAGCCAGCCGGTGCCTTTGGTCAGGCGCATATCGTCGCTGGATACGTCTACTTCCATACTTGGCTCGGTGAAGGGGAAGTAAGACGCACGGAAGCGCACTTTAGTTTCTGGTCCGAACATGCGCCGCGCAAACTCGCTGACGGTGCCTTTAAGGTCACTCATGCGGATGTTGCGCCCGACGACCAAGCCTTCGATCTGATGGAATTGCACCTCACTGCGGGCGGTGATCTGCTCGTAGCGGTAGCACATGCCCGGCAATACCACGCGGATCGGCTTGGTGCCGTCTGCGCCGAGTGAGCGCATGGCGTGGATTTGTCCCGGTGAGGTATGCGTGCGCAAGATCACGCCGTCTTCGGTGGTATAAAACGTGTCTTGCATATCACGCGCCGGGTGGTGTGGCGGCATGTTTAGCGCGGTGAAGTTGATCTCGTCAAGTTCAACCTCGCGGCTGCGGAAGACCTGAAAGCCCATATCCCCCCAGATGCGGACGAACTCGCGGAGGGCTTGTGTTGAGGGGTGCAGGCCGCCGCGTTGACGGTCGCGCCCTGGTAGGGTGATGTCGATTTCGCCTTCTTCAAGATCTTGGGCGATAGTCTGTGCTTCGACGAGGGTCTTACGTTCCTCATAAGCAGCTTCTAGCAAGGCTTTAACTTCGTTGGCGGCCTTGCCAAAAGCCGGGCGATCTTCCGCCGGGATGCTGCCCATCTGCCGGAGCAGTTGTGTGAGGGCACCTTTCTTCCCAATATATTGGCTTGACCATCCTTGCAGATTATCTAGCGTGTTGATCTGCTCGATATTTTGCAAGGCTTCTGCCTTCATCGCTTGCAATTCGTCCAGCATGTAGTTCTCGCTCCTCAATTGATGGTTACAAAATAAAAACGCTCCCGCCCCTAGCCAGGGACGGGAGCGGAAGCTCTCGCGGTACCACCCTGATTGGCATCTTCTTTCAGGAAGACACCCACTCAGTCCCGCCATGTAGCGGGGTAGCCGCTTAACGCAGGCCAAGCGGAGCAGACTACTGAGCACGATATGATCGCACCGTTCCCCTGTCAGCTCTGGAGTGAATTCCACGATTGCACCTATCACCGCTTGCAGTCTAAGGCGGGTGACTCCCTGAAGGTACAAGGTTTCGCGGACTGTCTCCGTCGTTGCTTTTGTAGGATATTATCCTCATCATTAGGAACGATTGTCAACCCCATAGATGACAAAAATACCCATTTTGACCCCTTGAGAGCATTTAAGGGTTGATTAAATCTCTTGACGACCGTTATACTATATGCTACTGTTGAACATAGATAGGAAAGGAAGGCCCGTAATGAGCGACAATTCCGCAAAGCCACGTATTGAGCCAGGAGCCGTGTATTCTCGGCAAGAAGCAGCGGAGGCGCTCGGTATCAGCCTGAGCACACTCAAGCGCCTGATTAAAAAAGGCCATTTACGTGTGAGTAAACCAGAAGGTATGCGTCGGGTGTTTATTACCGGCGAGAGTATTTTAGCCATGTTGAACTCAACATCAGTTGAAAAAGGTGCATAGATATGCAACGCGCTAGACTATCTTTCGAAAACAACAGAGTACAAAAAGCCATAATGCCTATATGGGCGTTTGCAGCGTTTGATAATACCGAACGCCTATTGTGCCATGTTGCCATCGAACCGGGTAGTTTGTATGAGCGCACGCACCAGTTCCACCGTGTACGAAGGGAGACCTAGCCGTACACGACACATAACCTAGCGTAATGCGAGGACGTGGGACTGAAAAACAGCCCACGTCCTTTTTGATTGTTTGAACCGGAAGCGAGGCCGGCCATGATGCAAGACAAAAACTTGTTCATCCAAGACCTGTACTTCGACAAGCGTATGGTGGCGCTGCTCGAGACACTCGACCAGATGCACACCGCCGCAAGTGAAGGCCGCTTACAAAATGTGACGACCTTTACCCATAGCGAAATCATAGAGTGGTTGCTTGACGTAATTTATACGGCACAAGAGACACTCGACGAACTCCAAGACGGACGCTTAAGCATGACAAAACCTCGTTTGGCCGATTCGGACAATCCAGAAGGTATTGTCAGGCAGAAAGGACACTCAGCGTGAAAGCCGAACCAGACGGGGGTCGAAGCCCCCTTACAATTGATGGTAATCCGCTGTACGGCCCTGACAATTGGGGTCGTACTCACTGACTAAATGAGACGACCGCGATACATACTGACATGATACCGCGATGGGACAGATTTATTGGTAGTTGAGCGTTACACGAGTGATATAAGCACGATTGAGATTTGTCGGTAGTTGTTAAAGCATACACAATCTAGCGTATGGAGCGCAATCCATGCGAGCGCGAACAGAGACAGAAATCTAAACAGGGGTGCGTTGTGCATCCCTGTTGGTTAGAAAGACCAAACAAAAATTAAAGCGGCCTTAATTGATTTTGGCTATAATAGTCAATTAGAACTTATATAATCATTGGTAGTCGTGAGGTTGACTAAACGGTGTCTATCATGCAAAGCCGTGTTCTCTTGCTCAATGGGAGCACATGGGAACCTTTATCGGTTATTTCCGTACCAAGGGCGATTAATTTGTTGATCGCTGGTAAGGCAATCATCGTTGAGGAGACGGGAAAGTTCTTGCGCAGTGTGCGCGACCAATTCCCGGTGCCATCTGTAATTGCCCTACGGGCATATGTTAATGTCCCACGTCGGCGGGCGCACTGGAATCGCCGGGGGGTGCTGGTGCGCGATAACTACACTTGCATCTACTGTGGGGTAAAACCGGGATCGCTCCAACGGGGTAAAGTCCTGGCGAAGAATGATTTCACGATCGATCACATCGTCCCTCGGTCACGGGGGGGCAAAGATGCTTGGACAAACACCGCCTGCTCCTGCTCGTACTGTAATCATCGCAAGAGCAATCGGTTGCCCAACGAAGCCGGGATGCGCCTGCTGTGGGAGCCAAAAACGCCCCGCACCAGTTACCTGGTGATTGCCGTTGGTAGTGGTCCAGATGCCTGGAAACGTTATATAGAATATTAAAAAAGAGACGCTCACGCTAACGTCTCTTTTTTGTTTATTGACTTTTAACCTATTTCGTGTTTTACTATTTGCAGTTGCATATAGTTGACTGCGAAATATATATGTCTTTGCCTCATCTCATTTTGGGGATGCTCAAAAAACAGCCGATGTCCGGCTATGACTTGAACAAAGCCTTCCAGCAGGGGGTGGCGTTCTTCTGGACGACCGAACAGAGTCAAATTTACCGTGCGCTGAAGAAGTTGGAAAAAGAAGGCTTGGTGCAGCAGCGGCGTGTCGTGCAGGATGATTACCCGGATAAAAAGGTCTATTCCTTAACTGAAGCGGGGGAGCAAGCGATCTTAAATTGGCTCAAAACACCGCTGACCCTGGCTGATGCCCCCGTGCGGGAAGGCTGGCTAGGGCAGCTATTCTATGGCGAGTTTATCCCCCCTGATGACTTGATAAACGTCCTTGATACGTATATCGCAGACACAAAAGCCTTTATTACGTCGCTTCAAAATCTCCAAGAGGGTATCCATGCGCAGTTACCACCACAACATAGCCAGTCGGCTACGTTGCGTTTGATGACGCTGGATTATGGCTTGCACATCCAGCAGGCGTTTTTGGATTGGTTGATACACGCTCGGTCGATGATCCAAACGGATGATGAAGAAGCAAACGGATAGCTGACACTTTTCCACAATATTTACGTACATAACCATAGACGAGACAGTAAAGAGGGAGTTCAAAGCATATGGAATCCATTGTACAAGCACGCGGGTTGGTCAAAACCTTTAAGCGGCGGGATGGCACGCCGGTACAGGCTGTCAAGGGGGTTGATCTTGACATCCACAAGGGGGAAATCTTCAGCTTGTTAGGGCCTAATGGCGCGGGCAAGACGACGACCATCAGCATGATTAGCGGGTTGATCGCCCCGACAGAGGGTGATGCGACGATTGGCGGCTTTAGCATCATCAAGCAACCGATGGAAGCGAAAAAACTTATGGGGGTGATCCCGCAGGAAATCGCTTTGTATCCGGCTTTGTCTCCACGTCAAAACCTGGCTTTTTTCGGCAAGATGTACGGCATGGGCGGGCGTGAGCTTAACAAGCGTATTGATGAGGTTTTGGAATTCATTGACCTCAAAGATCGCCAAAAAGACCGGGTTGATACGTTCTCTGGCGGGATGAAGCGCCGGGTGAATATCGGCGTTGGTTTGTTGCATAAGCCGCAACTGGTGTATATGGATGAGCCGACGGTGGGCATTGACCCGCAGAGTCGGCGGCGTATTTTGGACACCGTTTTTCGTCTGCGGGACGAATACGGCATGACGGTACTTTATACCACGCACTTGATGGAAGAATCGCAGGAATTAAGCGACCGTGTGGGCATTATCGATCACGGCGAAATTATCGCGTTAGGCACACAGGCCGAGTTAACCCAGCAGGTGGGCGAAGAAGATCGTTTGATCTTCAGCGTGGGCGAAACCGTCGTAGAGCAGACGATATTGGACAACATCGTCGCGGCGATCCCTAACGTACAAAGCGCCAATTTTGAACTGGTGGAGTTAGTCAGCGCACCGGGGCAGGAAGAAAGCGATGAACCCGTTGTTGATAAGCGGGGTACAGGCACGATCGCGGCGGTGCGCTCCGGGCAGACGCAAGAGGGCGTTGTCACGGTGATGGCGCTCAACGGGCGCAAGGTGTTGACGCAAGTCATCAACATGCTGGATGAGGCGAACGTTGCGATTCAGTCGGTTGAAGTCCGCGAGCCGGACTTAGAAGCCGTCTTCCTCAAATTGACCGGGCGTGCGCTGAGGGACTAACCACCGATGCAGAAGATTTTAGCAATTACCTACAAGGACGTAAAAACGACGTTTACTGA
>DAOTTT010000154.1:0-11084 GCA_034437635.1 Anaerolineae bacterium
GTGTGACACCTTCACCAGACATCCCTGAAAAAGAAATTCGTGAGCGTTGCGCGGACTTACTCCAAGCCGCAGCGGAAGAAGCCCGTAAGTTAGGGCATAATTACATTGGCACCGAGCATTTGTTTATCGCCGGGACACGCACTGAGCAAGGCGCGACGAATCGGTTATTGCGTCGCGCCGGGCTAAACCCGCGCGAAGTGCGCAATGAAATTCGCCGGGAAATTGGCACAGGCGAAGGGATCAAAAGTCAAGTTTTGCCCCTCACCCCACGCACCGAGATGGTGTTATCGCTGTCTATATTCTTGGCGGATCAAGACGAGGCCACGACCGTCGGCGAGGGGCATATGCTCATGGCGCTCTTGCAAGAGGGCGAGGGCGTACCCGTGCGCAAGCTTATTGATATGGCCTTTGATCTTAATCAATGGTTACAAACGCTGATCTCCGAAGAACATGACGATTTCGACATTTTTGAAGACGATGATGATGTCTTCGACTTTATCGAAGACAGCGATAGTGGCTTTGATTTTGGGACACCTAACGGGTTGTTCTCGCGTGCATCCACACACGATGAGCGCCGCAAAGCGCCTACGCCACTGCTGGACAAATACGGACGTGACCTCACCCAACAAGCGATAAAGGGCAAGTTAACACCTGCCATCGCCCGCGACACCGAAATTCGTGCTGTCGCTCGTACCCTTGCCCGCAGCAAAAAGAACAATCCGCTGCTTTTGGGGGATGCGGGAGTCGGTAAAACCGCCGTTGTGGAAGGCTTGGCGTATAAAATCGCGGAAGGCTCCGCACCAGCTTCGCTGGAAAATAAGCGTATCGTCCAGATTGAAATTGGCACGCTCGTCGCTGGCACAAGCCTACGTGGGCAGTTCGAGGAACGGCTGATCGGCATTGTGGATGAGATTAAAAACGCCGGGAATTGCATTCTATTCATTGATGAGATTCATACGATTGTAGGCGCTGGTGATACAATTGACAGCAACTTAGACGCAGCGAACATCCTCAAGCCAGCCTTAGCGCGTGGCGAGATCAAGTGCATCGGCGCGACCACACACGAAGAGTATCGCCGGGCAATTGCCAAAGACCCGGCGCTTGATCGCCGCTTCCGTACCATCGACATCGAAGAGCCGACTCAAGAAGATGCTATCACCATCTTAAATGGGCAACGTTATAAACTTGAAGAGCATCATGGCGTGGTTATTCGCCCCCAGACGATTGAAGCTGCTGTAAAGCTATCGCTTCGCTATATGACAGATCGCCGCTTACCAGATAAGGCGATTGATCTACTGGATGAAGCCTGCACGCGGGTTATTATCCGAACAATACACCCAGATTTAGAGGACGACACCCCCAATGATGTGCAAGTGAGCGATGTCACGGCGGTGCTTTCCGAATGGACGGGTGTTCCAGTGAACGACTTGACGACAGATGAGCGACGACGGCTCACGAATCTGGAAGAGGCGTTATTTGAGCGCGTCGTCGGGCAAGATGTCGCTGTAGAATCCGTTGCGGGTGCCATCAAGACGGCGCGTGCCGGGTTAAGCGACCCGAACCGCCCAATTGGTGTGTTCCTGTTCTTGGGGCCATCCGGTGTCGGTAAAACAGAACTTGCCCGTGCTTTAGCAGAGTTCTTGTTTGGCAGCGAAGATGCTATGTTGCGATTAGATATGTCGGAATTCCATGATAATCATACGGTTGCCCGGTTGATTGGATCACCACCAGGCTATCGTGATAATCAACGTGGGGGGCAACTGACGGATGGTTTACGCCGTCGCCCTTATAGCGTGGTGCTACTAGACGAAGTAGAAAAAGCCGCGCCGGAGATCTTCGATATATTCTTGCAGATCTTCGACGAAGGCCGTTTAAGCGATGCGCATGGTCGCATGGTTGATGCACGTAATGCTATCTTTATTATGACGAGCAACATCGGCACAGAAGAAAGCGGTAAGGCGCTTGGCTTCGGCGGTATGCCCAAAGACAAGCTCGACTATTCCAACTATCTTAATCGTTTCTTCAGGCCGGAATTCATCAACCGCTTGGATGATGTCATCACATTTGCACCATTAACCCATGAGACGCTGGATCAAATCCTTAATCTACGGCTTAAGGCGCTGGAAAAACGCCTCATTGACCAAGAGTTGACCATTACCCTGACAGACGCGGCGCGCAAGCATATTCGTGAAATCGGCTACGATCCCGATTATGGTGCACGCCCACTACAACGCGCTATCGAACGGACAATTACACGTCCGCTCAGTGCGCAGATCGTCGCCGGGGAATTCCCTAAAGGCAGCCGTATCATCATCGACCAAGCCGACGATCAACTAACATTTACGTTGGAGGCATAATGGACGAGATCCCACAGACTGGGCGCGATCCACTACCAACGCACGATGATGCAGCGCGTGATTTGCTGCGTAAACGGCGCAAGAAAGATAAAACGGATCCATTCGCAACCGATCCTAACGTCGTCATCAGCCGCTTGGGTAAGCTCGCCATCCGGCGGGGTGACATCAACGATTTATTCGCTTTGGGCGATTTGTGTGCGCAGCAATCCTTGAGCAGTGATGACGAGATCCGTCTGTTGGTTTTCTACGTCGGCAAGACCCTTATCGCGTATCATCGCGCAGTGGAAGCAGCGACTAACGATGTTGACCGCAAGCTCGCCCAACGCGCTATAGAAGCCTATCTTCATTGGCTCCTCAAGACCGCCCGCGACTACCCCAACGCGCGGAATTTATCGGTCGCATTGTGGGCGGTAGCCGACGAACATGAGCGCCCCGTCCTGAGTCCGGTCAACCGCCGCATGGTGAAGGACATTCTAGAGCAGTATCAGCGGCAGATTTTGGGCAGCTTCGGCCGTAAAGGTGTTTCAAGCGCATCCAACGGTACGAGCGACGAAGACCCGGATGAAACCGTCGCCGACTCCGACGAGTTAATGCCCATGAGCGACACGTCAATGACCATTGCCGATGTCGGCATGGATGATTCGATTCTCTCCAATGAGACGAGCGTCCGCTATGCGGGTGAAGTGCCTACCGATTTAACCGATGTTTACGCGACATCGCTCGAAGTGGGCAATTCGCCAGAGCCATCCAACCATAACAGCGTCATTGATGACCCACTCCCGGTCAGTCATGCCGGGGAATTTAAAGTCGGGGATCGTATTGATGATCGCTACGAAGTGGCGGATGTTTTGTGGGGGGGTATGGGTGTCGTTTACCTGTGTTATGACCATAATCAGCGCGAACCGGTTGCCATCAAGAGCTTCCAAGGTAAATTCTTGGATAACGAACGCGCCGTCTCGCGGTTCACGCATGAGGCGCTAACGTGGATCCGCTTGGAAAAGCATCGGCACATCGTCCAAGCGCGGTTGGTACAAAACGTCAGCCAACGTCCACACATCATCCTTGAGCATATCAGCGGGCCGGAGAGCATGGGCGCGGACTTGCGCAGTTGGATAGACCATCGCAAGCTAACACTCGATAAATCGCTAGAATTTGCACTGCATATCGCGCTAGGGATGCAACACGCCACCCGCAAAGTCCCCGGTTTGGTTCACCGTGATCTCAAACCGGCGAATATTTTGGTCACCCATGAGGGCATCGCTAAAGTTACGGACTTCGGCCTGGTGCGGTCGATTGACGACATCGAAGACGCGCCTTTGCTCAACATGCCGATTGATGACGACCACATTAACCCTAGCGACCGCTTAACCCGTGTCGGTGCGATTGTCGGCACAGCGCCTTATATGTCGCCGGAACAATGCCAGTCAAAAGATGTGAACACCCGCAGCGATATTTACGCATTCGGCGCGGTGCTCTACGAGATGCTCACCGGGCGGCGGGTGTTCTTGGTGCGCAAGTTCAAAGAATGGCTTCAGGCGCACATCAATGAGCAACCCCAGTTTGAAATTCAATATCAGCGGAACATCCCGCAGGATTTGCAAAGTCTGGTGCTGGCCTGTTTGGAAAAGAACCCCAACAATCGCCCCTCCGATTGGAGCATCATCGTTGATGACTTAACAGCCGTGTATACGCAAGTCATCGGGGAGCCGCCCGTCCTGGAGATTACTGGACCCGCCCTCGCCGCCCGTGAACTCATGGATAAGGGATACTCACTCACGGCATTAGGGCGCTACGAAGAAGCGCTCAAAGCCTACGACCGCGCGATCAGCTTACAGCCAGATTATGCCTGGGCGTGGGCGCGTAAAGGCCGCACCCTGCGCTTATTAGAGCAGTACGAAGAGGCGCTAGCCTGCTATGATAAGTCGTTAGACTTCCAACCGGATTATGCGTGGGCGTGGAACGGCAAAGGCATCATCTTAGAGCGTATGGGGCGCATCGAAGAAGCCTTAGAATGCTTTGAAACCGCCACCGAGATCAACCCAACTGATGTCTGGTATTGGTATAACCGCGCCGATGCCATGCAGAATTTACGCCGTTTTACGGAAGCAATCCCGCTGTTGGAAAAAGGCTTGCAGATCGACCCGAACCACCCCAACAGTTGGGCCAAGCTCGGCCAACTGCACCGCATGATGAAACACTACGAAGACGCGATCAAAGCCTATGAGCAAGCCATCCGCTTAGAGCCGACCTACGCCTGGGCGCATAACGGCTGTGGGCTAGCATATAAAGCCCTGGGCAAAACCCGCGATGCCCTACTATCTTTTCGCCGGGCGACCCGCTACCAGCCCAATGAGGTATGGCACTGGTACAACCTCACCGATACGCTGGTTGAGATCGGCCATTACCAAGAGGCGATCCAACCGGCGCAGGAAGCCACCCGTACCGACCCACATCATGCCTTTAGTTGGTCGAAGCTCGGCCAAGTAATGCGCTACATCGGGCGCTATGAAGACGCACTCGCCGCATATAACCGTGCGATTGAGCTAGACGATAAATCCGCCTGGGCGATCAACGGTAAAGGCATCGTTTTGGAACATATGGGGTATTATACAGAAGCCCTTGAGTGCTATGAAATTGCGGCGAAACTGCGCCCTGATGACATCTGGCATTGGTATAACCAAGGCAACGTGCTGGTGTTGATGCAACGCTACGAAGACGCATTAGACCCGCTCCGCCATGCGACCGACCTCCGCGAAACACATGGCCGCAGTTGGGCGCGTTTAGCCAATGCTTTACGCAACCTCAACCGCCTGGACGAAGCCCTTGATGCGTGCGACAAAGCGACACAATCCGCGCCGCGCTATGCATGGGCATGGAACGAAAAAGGCTTAACGCTCGAAGCCCTTGGGCGCTACGAAAAAGCCTTAGATGTCTACGCTTACGCCGGGCAACTCGCGCCGAATGAGCCGTTTTACATCTACAAGCAGGCCGATGTGCTGATGCAGATCAAGCGTTATCAGCAAGCCTATGACATCCTAGAACATGCCGTTGAACTTGATGAGCACAACGCTCAACTATGGGCACAAATGGGGCAAGTTTTACGTCGCTTAGGTCGCCATGAGGAGTCCTTGCAGCGCTATAATCGCGCAGTCGAGCTTGAGCCAGAAAATGATTGGGCTTGGAGCGGACGCGGCTTTACGCTCAAGGAGATGCGCCGCCACCGCGATGCGCTGTTCTGCTTTGAGCGTGCCGCCGAAATCCAGCCGAATGATGCCTGGTATCGGCATAATATCGCTGATGAATTGCTTTCTTTGGGCCAACCAGAGCAAGCCTGGCATGTCCTTGACGAAGCCCTGAAGATCAACCGCCGCCATGCAGAAAGCTGGGCCAAGCGCGGCCAAGCAGCCCGCAAGCTCAAATGGTATGATGACGCGGTGAACGCATTCGATATTGCCGTACAGCTTAACCCACATTATGCCTGGGCATGGAACGGGCGCGGCTTGACGCTCAAGGAGATGGGCGAACGCGAGAAAGCACTCGCCAGCTACGAACGCGCCTACCGCGAAGACCCTTCGCAAATGTGGTATGCTATCAACCAAGTCGATATTCTGCTGGATTTGCGGCAAGAACATGACGCATTAGAGATAATCGAAGATTTATTGCAACGTCTGCGGCATACGCCGGTTGTGTGGGCGCGGCAAGGCCAAGTTCTACGACGGCTCAAACGCTATGAAGACGCTATAGAAAGCTACGACATGGCAACCCAACTCGAAGATGATTATGCCTGGGCGTGGAATGGCAAGGGCTTGTGCTATTATGCGCTGGAGCAATGGCAACAAGCCCTCGACTGCTACCAGCAAGCCCTGGACCACGACCCAACTGATGTTTGGTTCTGGCACAATAAGGGCGATGCCTTAAGCCGTTTAGAATGCTACGAAGAGGCGGTCATCGCTTTTGAACACGCCCTCGGCATCGACCCGAAACACAAACAAACGCTCGAAAAACTGCAATTAACACGCGAAAAACTATCATGAGCTTTCCATTTCGTCAGCCACTTAAACGCGAAATATCCATCACCTATATGAGCGGCCCCTTAGATGGCAAAAAGCTAAACTTTGAGCAGCCAATGGTCGGGGAAGAGCGCGTCATCACCATCGGACGGCGCGAAGGTTGTGATATTCATATCCCATTTGACAATCAAGTCTCGCGCTTGCACGCTAAATTGGGCATTGTCTCCGTACCGACGACCAGCAGCGACTCCGTGACTAATCCATTTATTCTCACTTTTTGGCTGGAAGATGGCGGCAGTCGTAACGGCACCTACATCGAAAAAGAAGATTCAACCGTCTATGGGCGTGTGAGTTTGCGCCCAGGGACGCTATTTCGTATCGGGCGTACTTGGCTACGTTTAGATGTCCCATTTTCTTACAATGATTGAAAGTATTAAGCGATGCGCACCCAAATTGATTTGGTAGAAACAAAAGATAAGCTCACATTGCAAGTGGTTACTTGGCTACCGGATGACACGCCGCGTGCTGCGCTGCTTTTGGCGCATGGCATTGGCGAGCACAGCGCCCGCTATACACATGTCGCCCAAGCCCTGACTGATGCCGGGTACGCCGTTTATAGCATGGATTATCGTGGGCATGGCAAAAGCGAGGGCATACGTAGCTATTTTGACGACTTCAGCGCCCCTGTGGACGACTTAGAAGCTCGCTTTGACGCGATGCGCAGCGCCCACCCGGATTTAAAGCATTTTGTATTCGGGCATAGCATGGGGGCGCTTTTAAGCCTGCTGTTGGTCTTGCGGCGGCAAGCGGACATCGCCGGATGGATTACAGAAGGCACGCCGCTCCATGTGGAGCAGACAGTACCGGGTTTTGTCGTCGGCCTTGCCGGTTTGCTGACAAACGTCATACCCCGCGCGCGAGCCATCCCGTTGGATTTTAACGCGCTTTCGCGTGATGAAGCCGTTGTCGCGGCTTACAAAGCGGATCCGCTCGTGGATGCCAAGCCAACGCGCATTGGCATGGCTTATCGACTCATCAAAGCAGCACAGGGTGCCAGTCAAAAGCTGACCCAGATTACCCTACCCGTTTTGATCGTACATGGCGGCAAAGATACAATTTGCCCTCCGTCCGGTAGCCAACTCATTTATGATCGCAGCGCATCAGATGATAAAGCGATCAAGTTTTATGACAATGCCTACCATGAAATTCATAACGAACCAGAGCAAACCGAGTTCTTACAAGACATCATCACTTGGCTGAATGCACATTAAAGCAAACTTAGTATAAGTGCTTAAAATACCTTCCCAACATTAATTTTGTTGCGAAGCGTTTATTTTTTTGCTATTTTCTTGACACAAAAATTGTTTTTTATCGGGTTATACTCCCGTTTGTCGCCTTAATAAGGCGTTTTTAAATAGAGGTAATAAAATGTTTTGGCAATTTTTACTTGTTTGGGTGGGCATTGGCGGCCTTATTGGGGCCATTGTCACACCAACTGTCTTTAAAAACATGGGACTTAATCCCCAAACCGGCATTATTGTCGGGCTGATTACGGGTGCTATCGGCAACCTAATCGGTTTGTTTGTGTTGTGGGCTTATGTCCCTACACTCAACCCCGCCTTAGAAAGTCCAGGCCCCTTTGCTGGATTTACACCTGTAGAAAAACAAGTTGACCCTACGAAGTTACAGTACAATCTCCAAGTCTTTTCGGCACCCAAATTCCGCAATGACGAGGCCGCCGGCAAAATTAAGCTGAAGGTCAACGAAGTTTCACTGAGCTTCGGCGGTATCAAGGCGCTACAAAATGTTGACTTCGACGTTGAAGAAGGTCAAATCTTCGCTGTTATCGGCCCGAACGGTGCCGGTAAAACCAGTCTCATCAACAGCATTAACGGCTTCTATCGGCCACAGGTGGGCAGCGTTATCTTTGAAGGGCAAAATGTCACCGACCTCCCCCCTTATAAACGGGCGCAGCTTGGCATCTCGCGGACGTTTCAGAATATCGCGTTGTATACCAACATGACCGCGCTGGATAACCTCATGGCGGCTCGCCACATTCACATGCGATCAAACATAGTCACTGGTGCGATGTTCTATGGCCCCACACGCGCCGAAGAGGTTTATCACCGCGAGCGCGTCGAAGAAATTATTGACTTCCTGGAAATGGAAAACGTGCGGAAGACCATCGTCGGTAACTTGAGCTATGGGTTGCGTAAGCGCGTGGAATTAGGCCGTGCGCTGGCGCTTGAGCCGTCGCTGCTGCTACTCGATGAGCCGATGGCCGGGATGAACGTGGAAGAAAAAGAAGATATGGCGCGTTTTATCTTGGACATCCACGAGCGGCAAGGCATGACCATCATGCTGATTGAGCATGATGTCGGCTTGGTGATGGACATCTCACACCGCATCGTCGCGCTTGACTTCGGCCAAAAGATTGCAGAAGGCACACCCGCCCAAATCCGCCAAAATGAGGTCGTTGTCCACGCTTACTTAGGACAGGAAGAATAAATCATGACGGTAGACATCAAAGAACATCGCGTCCATAAATCTGATCACCGCTTACCACCGGAAAACCTGCCCGCAGACCAAGACACACTGCCCAAAGCCTTTATTAAAAGCGTGGCTAAGTTTAAAACGCGCGTCGCCATGCGCAAAAAGACACTCGGCATCTGGAAAGAGTACACATGGGAAGAAGTCTACGACCATGTGCGCAACTTCTGCTTGGGTTTGGTCAGCTTAGGGCTAGAGCGTGAAGGCAAAGTCGCTATCATTGGCGAAAATGACCCCGAATTCTACTGGGCAGAGATCGCCGTGCATAGCGCAGGGGCCATCTCCACCGCTATCTTTACGGATGCCAACCCAGAAGAACTGTCTTATGTGGTCAATAACTCAGAAGCGACGTTTTTACTCGCGCATGACCAAGAACAGGTCGATAAGGCGCTAGAACTACGCGAACAATTCCAGCGGATTAAGAAGGTCATCTACTGGGAAGAACGCGGCCTATGGAATTATGAAGAGGATTGGCTCCTGAGCTTTAAAGAAGTTGAGGCGTTAGGCCGTCAATATGGCGAAAAACACCCCAATCAATTCGAGGAGATGATTAAGCAAGGCAAAAGCGAGGACATTGCCCTGTTCAGCTACACATCCGGCACGACGAGCTTGCCGAAAGCCGCGATGATTAGCCATCGCAACTTGATTTATGCTAACTCCAACATCGAAGACGTAGCACCACGTCACCCGGAAGACAATTTCGTCTCGTTTAGCCCGCTGGCGTGGATCACTGAGCAGAGCCTTGGCTTAACGTCGCACTTGCTCTACGGCACACAGGTCAACTTCCCGGAAAACCCGGAGACCGTGCAAACCGACATCCGTGAGATTGCACCTAGCACATTGCTGTTCCCCAGTCGGTTATGGGAAGGCATCGCCCGGACAATGCAGATGCGCATTAACGACAGCACATGGATTAACCGCATCATGTATCGCATGTTTATGCCGATAGCCTATAAGATTATTGACCTAGAAGACAAAGGCGAGCCAATCCCGACACAGTTGCGATTCTTGCGCTGGTTGGGCGAACACGCTATATTCCAACCACTACGCGACAAAATTGGCATGGTGCGGATGCGCGATGCCATCACATCGGGTGCAGCACTCAGCCCGGACGTTTTGCGGTTCTTCCGCGCTTGCGGCGTAGAGCTAAAAAGCCTCTACGGGTCTACAGAGATGCAAGGCGTGACCATGCACTACCCCAACGAGGTCAAGCTAGAAAGCGTCGGTGAGATTATCCCCGGTGTGGAGATCAAAATCGCGGAAAATCAAGAAATCCGCGTACGCAGTAATGCGGTGTTCTCCGGTTACTATCAGGCAGATGAACAGACCAGCGAAGCCTTTGATGAAGACGGCTTCTTTAAGACGGGCGATGCCGGATACATTGACGATGACGGCCACCTGATTTACTTGGATCGCGTTAAAGATATGATCCAGTTGTCTAACGGTGAGAGCTTCAGCCCGCAGTATATCGAAGGCCGTTTGAAGTTCAGCCGCTTTATCCAAGATGTGATGACCGTTGGCGGCTTCGACATGGATTATGTGACGGCTATCGTCATCATCGACTTTGAGAATGTTTCGCGGTGGGCGGAGAAAAACCGCGTGAGCTTTACGACATTTGTCGATCTCTCGCAGAAACAAGAAGTTTATAACCTGGTCAAAGAAGAAATCCTACATGTTAATGCCACCCTGCCACAGTACGCTCGCATACAAAAGTTTGTTATTTTGCATAAGGCGTTTGACGCAGATGAGGCCGAATTGACACGTACCCGCAAACTGCGGCGGCGGGCGCTGGAAAAACGCTATGGTGATATGCTCGACGCGATGTATAACAACCGTGAGGAGGTCACCGTAAAAGCTGAAGTTAAATATCGTGATGGGCGCACCGGCACCGTAGAAACCGCCGTACGTGTGATGGCAATTACTTAAAGCTCTTTAGCACTTAGACGCATTGGTTAAAAATGGACACATCCACAAGACAAGAATACATTCCTTTTAAGCTCCCCCCCGTTGACTGGGGCAAGTATATGCGCTGGGCGGGATATTTCATTGCGCTGGTGTTTACGCTGTGGTTGGGTAACCAATTAGGCGATAACCCACGCGGCTACATCCAAGCGACATTAAACGGTTTTCTCATCGGCGGTGTTTATGCGCTTGTCGCCGTTGGCAT
>DAOTTT010000155.1:0-5135 GCA_034437635.1 Anaerolineae bacterium
GGAGCGTACCGCCATATCCGTAAAGTATTTACCCAATGTACGCTGTACCGACGGCATCAAGGAGGTGCCCCCCACCAGCAGTACATAATGAATATCCTCTTTGAAGATACCACGTTGCCGCGCAACGTGCATTACTTTGTCCACCACACGCCGCAGCGCGGTAAAGAAGCCGTTTTCTTCCAGGAGTTCTTCCAGTTGTTCGCGGGTCACGGTGACATCGTATGTTTTACCGTCAGCCTCAAAGCTAATTGTCGTTTGGTCTTCTGTGGAGAGCATAATTTTGGCTTCTTCGCAGCGCGTTAACAGCTTGGCATAATTTTTACCCAAGCCTTCAGTCGTGACGTTGGCCTGCTTGAGCACATGGCCCAACAACCATTGGTCAACATCGCTCCCGCCGATGATGCGCCCAGCTTTGGCGATCACCTTAGCGGAGTGCTGCGCGGCACGCCCACCACCGACTAACCGCTTCAAAAAGCCGCCGGTCTTCTCCCGGTTTTCCGGTAATTGCACCAGCGATAGGTCAAGCGTACCGCCGCCAAAGTCAAACACCAGAACCACCGCCCCCGGCTTCGTCACGGCATAGCCGAGCGCCGCCGCTGTGGATTCGTCCACCACGCGGATTTTATCCAGCGAGACTTCATCAATGACGCTGTTCAACCACGCTAAATAGCCTTCAAACGAGGCAACCGGCGCGGTCAATACCAGTTGGTCGATGTCTTCGTCTTTAAACGGCATCGCGTTAATCAGGTGCTTGACGAAGTATTTACCCGCGTCACGATCCGCCCATTGTTCGCCGTCGATCTCACGCGGGGCGGGCGCGGGGTAACTGACAATCCCGCGCTTGAAATTACGAAACAGGCGGTTATCCTGCTGCAAATCATATTTCTGCTGACGCACACCATAACCGACGGTGGTCTGTGCGCTTTTGCCATCATTGATATAAATAAGCGATGGCACACTCGGCGGCAACCCACCGCCGCGCGTATCGCTCAAGCCCTCTATGTGGACAATCTCCGCGTCGTCTTTTTCTTCGTCCCAACGTGCCAATACACTATTGGTTGTGCCGAAGTCAATCGCCAGTTTATAGCCCATAAATACACCTGCATTGTACAAACCCAATATTAACTGTTGCTATTGTAGAGGCAAACTGGCCTCTACAACAACAAAGGTTTTGAATTGACCGCACTTTTGCGCGACTATTCCGAGAAATTTAGGTTATCTTTAAAGCTCGCGTACAGTTCAGCGTCGAATGACGCATCGAGTTGTTCAATCATCACCATGATAAAACCGCCATCCTGTGGGAACAACATCACCCAGCCGTCAAACGCACCGAACTGATCCGTATACGCATAAGCAATCTCAAATCCCTCGCGGCCATCAACAGTGATGGGCTGCGGTGGTTGGGTAGTGTTCTCGCCCCAGTCATCCAGCACAAATTTAATCGCTTCGGTGGGATCGTCCGTATCCGTCAACAAGAAAGCGTAGATGTACGTTTCTTCGTTCAGATCAGTGGTATAGAAGAAGCCATCATCAGACTCGAACGGATACCAGTTCTCCGGCAACGGCAACACAAAGCCAAGCGCCTCGGATAAGACGCTCGATTCTTCTGTTGTGTCGTCGTCTTCCGCCGTGAGGAACACGGCATCAGCATAGGGGTTGTTATCCGTCTCCAAGCGGAAGCCATCAACGATCGGTTCGTAATTGTCGATGAAGATCGTCCCGGCGCGGTCGGCGGGGGCTTCCATCCACAGGGTATAGCCCACATTTTCGATCACAGTAGCGTATAAGCGCCCTATCATGGCCTGATCGTCGGCCATGTACGTATATTGTTCAACATCCCAATCGGCATATTGGCTATAGTAAACTTGAGTCGCCATGATTTCACGCTCAAGTCGTGCCGCATCATAGTAGAGATCAACGTGGCTTTGCAGCAACTCAACCGGGGGCGTTGCCGGGTCAACCGTCCAGAAGTCCACGCTGAAGAATACGCCGGGGTCGTCTGTGGGCGGGGTATACCTCACCTGCCCATCATCGGCTTCTTCGCCCGGCAACCATTCGCGCAACATCGGCCAGATGACATCCGCGTCTACATCCTCATCATAATAGGCATCATATGACCATGCGCGGGCATCCGGCACATTGAGCAAAAGCGTCTGCTCCACAAGCAGATCAAAGACTTGATCGCGTACCGCTGTATCCGCCTCAACCGTCGCCGTCGTGAAGATTAACACCGACTCGATAAAGTCGTTATACACCGCAAAGCCGCGCCCATCCGCCGTTACACCGTCAAACGCTTCGGTATAGCTGAAGGCTAACCCCGCCTCCCCATCGACAACGACATCAGTAAAAGCCGTATCCGTCAAGTTCAACTCACGATCATCCACCACCGCGTTAATCGCTAACTCGATGTCGCGGGTATCGTCCAATGCATAGAAAGCGGCATCGTAAATTTGCAGGTAGATGTCTTCGTTGCCTGTAATCCACCACTGTTCAAAGTCATTGTAAATGAGTTCATCGAAATCAAACGGATACACGATAGAAATACCCAGGTCAACGTCTAAATACCCTTGCAAGTCGGTATCTACCCCGGTGTTATCCACGTTAATTGCGATGCTATCAAAGCCGCTGGTGCCGCCGTAAGTCTCCACCAAGAAGCCAAGTTCATATTGACCTGTCGGCGCGGGCACACTGCTGATGGTCAGCGCGGTTTCGTCCCAGGCGTAGGTATTCGCCGGGGTGCGCATGGTGCGCCCGTCCGGGGTAACGACCTCTTGATAGGTTTGGAACTCCACCCCCGGCGGCAACATGACCACCGCCACCGCGCTATTGCTGTTATTCTGCGAGATCACATTCGAGAGTTCGCCCGTCTCCAAGTCGAAGATTACCGTGACATCGTTCCACTCGCTTTGATCGCTCAGCCGATAACGTCCGTTTACGGCGGCGGTGTTTTCGGTCAGCACAAAGAATTCGATGTTATCTTGGGTGCCATCGGTCAACGTAAGCAGATAAGGCGACCAAATCGTCGTACTCGGTTCTGCACCAGCACTCCAGATATTGAGGGAATACAGTTCACCATCAATCACGACATCGGTATACAGTGACGCGATCTCATAGCGGATTTTGCTGCCGTCCGCTTGGATAAAGTCCGTTGTAAGCTCGGCGCGGGCGATATTACGTCCGACAGTCTCCATTTGAATATTGACGGGGCGTAGCAGGCTCGCCGTTTCAGGGAAGGCGCTGACTAGATTTACCTGTGGCGGGCGCGGCGCGTGGAAGGTCAAACGGCGGCGCGGTTCGGCTTCTGCTTCCGCCATTGTCGCCAACGGCGCATAGTTCCACACTTGTGGCGTTACGGTGCTATAGAAGATGCGCAGCATCTCGCCCCAGGATTTTAAGGGCGTTTCGATGATGTAATCCGACTCAAACTTGGCGCTCTCTTGCGGAAAGTAGATGTTATAGTAGCCGACCTGCATCGGGACGTTATCCCCGCCCCGCGCATGGAGCCGAGTGGTATCCAACACATTAATCACCGCTTGCGCTGCGGAGTCCAGCGCGGCATCATCGCTAAGGATGACGACTTGCTGCATCAGGCTGCCCAAGTCCACGCGGGAGCTATTCCCCCAGAAGGCACTATAGGCATAGGCATTGGCGCGTGCTTCGCCCAAGACGCTGGCATAGCGCACCGGGTCTTGCATGAAGATCTGCGCGAAAGCGTCTACCGCCGTCACCACCGGGGCAAAACTATTGAGGTCAGTCACCGCATGGTTGAGGTATGTCGCGTCAGAGGCCGTCCGCGCCGCGACATCGCGCTCCATGTACACATCGACCAATTCCGTACCCAGCGTGACCAAATCGCGGTTTTCGCGCAAGGCGTTTAAAAACAAGGCCATATCCAGCGCCGGGTTGACGACGATCTCCGGGGAGGCCACCGACAAGGCAAAAAAATCATCCATCACCGTATAGTATTCAACGCTGCTCATCAAGCACGCATCATTGATGAGAAAATCAAATTGTATAATGCCGGTCGCGTCCGTCACCGCAGTGAAGGCGCGTTCTAGTTCCGGCAAGGTGATAATGGTCTTGTCGGATGTGTCGTCCGTAATCAGCCCTTGCCAGCCTGCGCCATGACTGCCAAAGGCCACCGCGTAATTTTCCGCCGGGTAATGCTTAATCGCCCAGGTGAGGAACTGCGCCAGCGTTTGACCATCGCCAGTGTCCAATTCGTCGATGATCGCCAACGGTTCAGTATCAATGAGCGCCTCTGTGTCGCCGTCTTCGCCGATTTCGTAGAGGCGCACATCCGACCAGTCGCCGTCTACATCGGTATATTCCGGCGTGCGATCTACCAGCGCGATCACCCGGACTTGCTCATTACTCCCCCCGGCCTGCTCGAACTCGTCAAAGTCGTTGAGGATGCCCGGCTCTAGGTTGGTATCCGCACCAAAATAGGCCAAGACCGTCCATGTGGCCGGGGGTTGTGGCGTTTGCATAGGGAAGCCCAACGCTGCGAGTGTCTCATCGCTTACATCATAAGCATCCACTGCCCCGCTAAAGGGCGTTATGTCGATGTTGAGTTCAAATGTGCCGGACGTTTTGCCCTCTGTCACCTTGTAGCGTGTAACGACGACGATATAATCCCCGGCAGGCGCAGACGGAAAGACAATGCGCGAGTCCGTCACGCCGGACTCACGATCATCGTTTTCCGCGATGATGTTGCCTTGGGCATCCAGCAGATACAACAGCGTATCCAGATCGCCATCTTTTTTAACGACATCAATAGTCAGCGTTGTTGTACCGTCTTCGTCCACCGTCACCGGGAACTCGCGGAAGGGATTTTCATCATCAATGGTGTTCGTCTCTTGGGCGCTCACCATCCCTATCGCCATCAAGCATAGGCCTATAAGTAGTATCAAGCTGTAACGCATCATACATCTCATTCACTCTGACATTAAGAAGCCACTACCTCTGGTAGTGGTGTAACATCGGTTCTACCAGTTATTGTATGGTATAATCAAATTATCCCCAAGGCACACCACATACGTGGTGCAAACGGTTTCTCAGGGATATAAAACAATCGCACTGGCTTCGGTCAGTGGGCTGCGGTCAATCAGCCAGCCTGCGAAAGGCTAGGGCAG
>DAOTTT010000156.1:0-4652 GCA_034437635.1 Anaerolineae bacterium
GTAACGGGACTCGAACCCGTGACATTTTGCTTGGGAAGCAAACGCTCTACCAACTGAGCTACACCCGCAGTGTGTCTATAATCATAGACACATCTATGATAATTGTCAAGATCCTTACGGCATCACAGGGGAAAATATCGCCTGTCCGCCAACAGTATACGTGCCGATGGCGGCTTGTGTTGCCTCAGACATGATCCAATCTGCGAATTGTTGCGCTAAGGCCGCGTTGACATTGGGATACTCTGCCGGGCTTACGGGTATTACATGATAAACAACCTGCAAGCTCGTATCACCTTGCACTAAAATCATCAAATCTAAATCACCGCGCTGCACGAACGTCGCGCGATCGACCAAAGTATAAGCTTGCTGTTCGCTGGCTTCGCTCAAAACGGCATCCATGCGCTGCCCCGTGCTTTGATACCAAAATTGGCCGTCTGGGCTAATGCCGGATTCTTGCCATATCGCCTGCTCGGTTGCATGTACAATGCTGTTATCCCCACGCGAGATGAACGTCATCCCGGCATCTGCAATCAGCGTAAACGCCAATGATGCGTTACCACGGCCAGTTAATCCGGCCATATCGGACTCTGGCCCGACAATCACCATATCTTCAGTCATCACCGCCGTGCTTTGGGTACCATCACCATCAGCAGCAAATGCTTCGGCTTGCGATGCAGTAATCAACAGCACATCAACATCGCCATTACGCCCACGCGATAATACTTGCGTCGTATCTACAACGACGACATTGACTGTCGCGCTGAACTGCGCTTCAAAATCCGGTAAAATGCGCTCAAACAAGCCTGCATCTGTGATGCTGGTGACGACAGTCAGACGGTTTTCCGCTGCGGTATCCGCGTCTTGTGCTTCGCCTGTTGTGGTCGGTTCACTCTCGGCACATGCCGCTAATACCATCATTAAAGCCAGTAAGATCAACCCATTACGCATCATAGCAGCTCCTAGCCACCAATATAATACATTTCAATTTTATCGCCTTTATTATCAATCGTTGACCGTTCTTCAGAATAACGGTCAATGCGGTTGCCCCAAGTGTTGCGGATAATCGCTTCGATCTCGTCATCGGTCGCGCCATCGCGCAGCGGCGTTTTGAGATCCGTCCCTTGTGTGGCGAAAAGGCATGTATAAATTTGCCCTTCTGGAGACAAGCGTATCCGTGAGCAATCCCCACAAAACGGCTGTGTCACAGAGGCAATCACGCCGATTTCGCCGCCGCCATCTTTATATTGATAGCGCAAGGCCGTCTCGCTGTTATAATTACGCTTGATCGGCTCCAATGGAAATGCAGCATCTATGCGCTCAACAATTTCTTTAGCCGTGACGACATGCTGCATGTCCCAACCATTGCGCGTGCCCACGTCCATAAATTCGATAAATCGCAGGATATGCCCTTCTTCCCGACAATACCGCGCTAGGTCGATCAATGTATGATCGTTAACGCCACGCTGTACCACCGCATTGATCTTGATGGGGGTTAACCCCGCAGCTTTGGCCGCTGCAATGCCGACAAGCACTTGCTCAACATCAGCCCGCCCGCCGTTCATCTGTCGAAATACCGCGTTATCTAGCGTATCCAGGCTGACGGTGACACGCTGCAAGCCAGCCACTTTGAGCACATCAGCCTTTTGTGGTAGAAAGTACGCATTGGTCGTCATGGCAATATCATGAACATCGTCAATTTGCACCAGTTGCTTAATTAACATATCTATATCTTGGCGGACAAGCGGCTCGCCACCTGTCAGGCGTAATTTGACTGCTCCTAAACGCACGATAATGCGCGTTAACCGGGTGATTTCCTCAAACGTCAGGATTTTTTGTTTCGTCAAAAATTGATACTTCTCGCCGAATACTTCCGCTGGCATACAATACGTACACCGGAAATTACAGCGATCAGTCACCGAGATGCGCAAATCGCGCAGTGGCCTTTCGTATCGATCAACAACAGTACTCATAACCTACTCCTCAAGCAAGTTTTGCGTCCGGGGTAAGATGTTTTGTGCGACATCTGCCGGGGTTAAAGCGGGTAATACGCCCTCTTGCAATGACCAGTATTCACGATGCACAATAGACGCGCCCGGTTGAAGGGTTTGTGAGGGGCTAAGCGTCTCTAATTCCAAAAAATGACCGTCCGTAAATAACTCAACATTGCTGTTATAATCCGGGTGCATGGCGGATACATCGGTATCAAACCGTTTATGAAACAAGGTGCCATCGCGCAAATAAGCCAGCCAGCCGGACGGAAGCAACGCGCCGATTTTTTGTGGTGTTGTGCGCGTTGGGTCTTGGCGCAGCAGGATGAATTCATGCCCGAATTGCCAACGCGGATCGGATAAATCCGTATATGCCCATAATGCCAGTTGCCCCGTTGGGATGAGCACTTCATCATGGCTTGCACGCGGTGGCAATGGCAACACAGCCACCCCGCCCGGTGCCATCATCGTTAGCGCCCATGCAGCGCATGTGATCGCCCACAAATTATGATTCGTAAGCCGGTGCTCAATCACCCATTCGTTACCGTTATGATGAATGTGCACCGTTTTTTGGATACCCGTCGCACGTTCGATCATCGACGTAAAGGTGATGCTATCCGCTGCAATTGCCACGTCAACGGGTGCATTATCCGGTTGATAGGTACGCTGTGGATGTTCCGGCGCGTGCCAAAAACGATGCCCACCATAAAAACGAAAGTCATCACCGCCTACCTTACCCAAGTCATGCGGGAAATTGAACAAGATATTTACCCCGCCCACCCGGTTATAAGCCATGATGCGCGGCCCAACATCTGCCGTGACAATCATCTCGTCTGCATGCGCAGAGAGACGATAGCAGTTTGACCAATCACCCCAACTTATTTTCTCAACGTTCACGACCTTACTACTTTCTGTTGTGCTAGCCAATTCTCCGCATAATGTAACGCATGATCGGTAGAATCAAGTAAGACTGCGTTCGATTCAAACACATGATCCGCACCAATCTCGTCAATAAAACCAGATCGTATAATCTGCGACCACAACGTTTGATTGATACCAGACAACAACAACATCCCCCCACATGCCGCAAGTTGTTGACTATAACGCCGCAAGAACTCAATCCCGGTACTGCCGATATATGGATTATTGCGCAAACGCAAGATTACGACCGGGTTTTTAGCGTTATGTGGGCGTGGCATTTGCCTCTCCAAGCTCCGCACAGCGGCAAAGTACAGATTTCCACTGACAGAAACCACAATCGGCTTACGCGACGGCAACGCTTCCGGCAAATCGACCTCTTCAAAACGATGATCGTCTAATGGCTTAAGCTGTACCACATGAATATTAGCCGCTGATGTATAAACATACAGCGCAATCGAAAGCACCACCCCCACGTAAATGCTATATTCCAGCGGTAAAAACAACGTCGCCATAAACGTTGCCACCATTGCTAATCGCGCCGAGAAACTGACATTCCATACCGCCCGAATGCGATCAAAGCGCAATAAACTGAGTGCTGCGACGATCAGTTGTCCGGCCAACGCCGCTAACGGAATTAATTCAATCGCCCGTCCGAACACCACCACTAATAGCGCGATCAGCCCACCGGCGAACACGTTCGCATAACGGGTACGCGCCCCCGCATTGACATTAACCGCCGTGCGTGACAAAGAACCAGCAGCGGGCATCCCTTGGAAGAAAGAAGCTGCTACATTACCAAAGCCCTGCCCGGTAAAATCACGGTTAACATCAGATACTTCACCATTTTTCTCTGGAATACTCCGTGTGATGGCCGCGCCTTGCACCAAGGCCAAGACGGTCATCGCCAAAGCCGGCAGCAGTAAATCCGGCATATAATCCATTTGTGGTGTACTAAGAGACGGCAACCCAGGTGGCACCAGCGCAATATCGCGCACTAAAGTGACCGCCTGCCAATCAACAACAGCTTCAAAGGCCGTCGCAACAACTAAACCCATTAACACCGCTGTATTCTTTAACCGCGTTAATCGTACCGTATAGATTGTCAAAATAGTCAGCAAACCAATGACAAAGGCTTGCCAATTGACGCTATCAAGTTTGTTAATCCACTCCAAAACGCGGGGGATCGCGTCACGCTCTGTATAGACAATTCCGGTCAAGTGGCGTAACTGCCCGATGATAATGAGCAAACCTGCCCCGGTGATAAATCCCGTCATCACGGCATTACTTACAAAGCGCGTCAAGATGCCCAAGCGCAGCACCCCGGCGATGACCATCATCACGCCGATGAGTGCCGTAAGTGTGAAGAGTAAAGCCGGATGTTGTGCCGTTGGATAGCCGATCAACACACTGCCGACAACAAGCGCAAGGGCGTTTGTGGGTGCTATTGTCATAAACGAGGAAGAGGCCACCAACCCGCCGATCATTGTAGCGACAATGGCGCTGTATAATCCATATATGGGGCTGATGCCCGCTAAGATGGCGAAGCCCATCGCCTGTGGTGCACCGGCAACTGCGCCCGTCAGCCCAGCGACAAAATCATCAATCCAACGACGCATAGAAGAGACCTCAAAGGCAACTACTCAGGTATGCTCTGATTTATATGCTGCCCCGGTTCAACACTGGGGGCTAGTGCAGCGCATGTATGCGCCGCCCGTAAACGGGCTAGTCAGCGCGAAATATCAT
>DAOTTT010000157.1:0-9157 GCA_034437635.1 Anaerolineae bacterium
TGGTTTACACAACCTACGCCTTGATTTTCCGATCAAGCGTTAACTCTTAAAGAGTATGGGGGGAGTCTGTCCCTTTCAGTGGATTAAGTTATTTTCGATAAAGTCTATTGAGCACGTTTTTGATGATCAGGGCGCGGCACAATGCGCGCCCTCACATCATCGTTTACAGCAGCGTGCCATCCGAGCTAATGATAGTACCGACGCTCAGATCGCCCGTAACAGCGCGGGTCAAGCTGTCTTCCGCCCAGAAGTCGAGCACCATAATCGGCATGTTATTTTCCTGGCATAGCGTAAATGCGGTCAAGTCCATTACCTTGAACTTGCTATCCAACACCTGTTGATAATTAAGCGACTCGTACCGCATGGCATCCGGGTTGTGCTTGGGGTCGGCGGAGTACACGCCGTTGACCTTCGTTGCCTTGATGAGAATTTGCGCTTTAATCTCCATCGCCCGGATCGCCGCCGGGGTATCCGTCGTGAAATACGGCTCACCCAGGCCGCCGGCCATCACGACGACGCGCTCTTTTTCCAGATGCC
Source organism: Anaerolineae bacterium (assembly GCA_034437635.1). Classification (GTDB taxonomy): domain Bacteria; phylum Chloroflexota; class Anaerolineae; order Aggregatilineales; family Phototrophicaceae; genus J038. Next base: position 538 of record DAOTTT010000157.1, read on the forward strand.
GGATCGCCCGTAAGCGGATATACGGCTCGGCGACAGCGTTCATCTGCACTGCCGTTTGTACACGCGCATCAATGCCGCTGCGCTCAAGCGCATCCCGCAAGGCCAAGCCGTTCATCACCGTGGCGATCATGCCCATGTGGTCGGCTGTGGTGCGATCCATGCCGCGCTCAATACCGTTAATCCCACGCCACAGGTTACCAGCCCCGATGACAACGCCAATCTGTACGCCCATATCCACGACAGCTTTGATTTTATTGGCGATTGTCTCGGCGCGGTCGGGATCAATGCCGGAGCCGTTATCTCCAGAGAGCGCCTCCCCACTTATTTTAAGCAGAATACGTTTGTAAACAGGTTGTTTCATGTGACTGTTGTCTCCTTAACTGGCAGGTGGCTCAAAAAAAGGGGATTAGCATATGCTAATCCCCTTCATCAACTAAGTTACGGCAAGTGACGCTTTACTCATCGTCACTTTCTTCGTCTTCACCGCCTTCACCGAGGGCAAAGCGGGAGAAGCGGCTGATCTGGACGCTCTCGCCGATTTCAGCGACGGTCTCTTGCAGCAGGTCGGCGATGGTCTTGCTATCATCCTTGATGAAAGGCTGTTCCATCAAGACGACTTCGCCATACCACTTATCCATGCGCCCTTCGATGATCTTCTCAAGGATATTGTCGGGCTTGCTCTTGTTCTTGTCGTCTTCCTTGAGGATGCGCAGTTGCATCTGCTTTTCTTCTTGCACGGCATCATCCGGCACTTCTTCGCGGGTAATATAACGCGGTGCCAGGTTAGCGATGTGCAAGGCAACATCACGCGAGAAGGTCTGGAAGGCATCGGTCGCAGCGACAAAGTCAGTCTCGCAGTTGACCTCAACCATCACCCCCAGGCGGGAATTGTGATGCGCGTAGATTTCAACACGGCCTTCGTTCATGGTGCGGCCCTTGGCGAGCTTTTTAGCGGCTTTACTCAGCCCTTTTTCACGCAGCCATTCGGTCGCTTTTGCCACGTCGCCGCCGTTCGCTTCTAACGCTTTCTTGCAGTCAAGTGGGCCTGCACCAGTGGCATCGCGCAGTTCCTTGACCATTTGGGCAGTTATTGCAGCCATTATTCGTCCTCATCCTCGTCAAAGTCTAAGTCGTTGTTACGCAGCTTTTCCAGGGTCGATTTCCCCAGGTATTGTTCGTCATCGGCCTCATCATCATCGCTATCATCGTAGCTATCATAACGAGAGAGATCAACTTCTTGCATATTTTCACCGGGTTCTTCGCCATCATACAAGGATGAACGCATGTTTTGACCTTCGATGACGGCATCGGCCAGTGTCTTCATAATCAACTGGATGGAGCGCATCGCGTCATCGTTCGCCGGGATGAGGTAGTCGATATTATCCGGGTCGCTGTTGCTATCAACAAGCGCCATGATCGGAATTTTCAGCTTGTTGCCCTCTTGTACGGCGGTGATTTCGCGCTGTGTATCGACCAAAATAATCAGGTCGGGCAGGCGCTTCATCGTGCGGATACCGCCCAGGCGCAATTGGAGCTTTTCGATCTTGCGCTCTAGCATCACGCCTTCGCGCTTGGTGAGAAGATCAAACTCGCCCTTGTCGCGGCGTGCTTCCAATTTCTTGAGTGTGTCGATCCGTTCGCGGATGGTGCGCCAGTTGGTGAGCGTGCCGCCGAGCCAACGTTGGTTAACGTAGGGCATATTGCAGCGTTCGGCTTCTTGGGCGACGGTCTCTTGCGCTTGACGCTTAGTGCCGACAAACAGCACCGTGCCGCCCTGCACGACGAGATCGCGGACGAGATCATAGTATTTGTTCAGGTTGACCAACGTTTGTTGCAGGTCAAGGATGTGGATGCCGTTGCGTTGCGTGAAGATATACGGCGACATTTTCGGGTTCCATTTTGGGGTCCGGTGCCCGAAGTGTACGCCGGTCTCCAGCATTTGCTTGAGCGTTACTGAAGATGGCACGATATATATTCTCCTGTACTTGTGTTTAAGCGATCACACCCTTCATCCCGATTGTCTCGATCGTGCAACTGCACGACAACACGGACAAAGTCGATCCAGATGTGTGATATTAGCCCAGTTTAGGCCGCGTGGCATTGTAGCATAGGGGGGTATCCGGCACAAGCCCAATCCCTACGCAAAGCAAAACGACAGATACAGCACAGAGACTTAATCAACATGGGTGGAACTCCCCCGGCCAACACCGTTCATGGCCGCACCATGACCATCGGTGTCGGGATGCAGGATGTCATCGTGTTTGAAGTGCTCGCCTAGCGTTCAACGCACATAAAAAAAGCCGCCTAATCTACATGAGGCGGCTTTTTGATTGGTTATGTTACCCACGACTCCCACCATCACCGGGCGGCGGTAAGGGCGTAAAGGTATCCGTATTCCACCAATTCGGGAAGGGCGCACGCTCCACATTGAAGTAATCGTCCAAGATGCGGCGGGCGATTGGCGCGGCGACCTGCGAGCCTTCCAACGATTGCTCGACCATCACCGCAATGGCAATTTCAGGGTCATCCGCCGGGGCATAAATCACAAACCACGCATTAGGGTTCGCGCCGGTTTCCGCTGTGCCGGTTTTACCACACGATGAATAGGGTGCAGTCACACTCGTGTAGCTAAATTCACTTTCTGTATTATTGATAAAACGCCCATAGGCCGTACCCAAAAACTCATTGGTCGTGACACCACACATACCCTCTTGGATGGCTTCCAGAACGCCTGGTTCAAAGCCTAGCTCGTTCAAAACCACCGGGTCATATGTCGTCTGGACTTGCGTATTATCCAACCCGCCGATGCGCTGCACCAAGCGCGGTTGGTACACTGTGCCGCCGTTGGCGATCCCGGCGACGACCGTCGCCATGTGCAACGGCGAAATGGCCACATCACCCTGCCCAACGGCTTCATTGATCGCCGCAGAGGAGCTCGTCGGGATCGGCACAACGCCGGTAGCTTCACGCAGAATACGGCGGCCATCCTCAGTGACGAAGTAATTCTGCAACATGCCCATGCGCTCGGAATACGCTTGGATCGTGTCTGCACCTACATCACGGTAAAGCAACGCGCCATGCTCCCAGAACCAAGGATTACAGGAAGCCATCAACGCCTCCGCCGGGGTAATCACACCTGCCGGGTCGTAGCCATCTGCCACGCGCCAATCCGGGCGCGGGGATTGCGTATCGCCGTATTGGGTGCCATCCCATTCAAGCTCACAGTTAAAGCGTTGGTTAGGGTTAATCACGCCTTCGTTGAGCGCCGCCGCAATCGTGATGATCTTGAATACCGACCCCGGCGAAAACTGCTCGGAAACAGCGCGATTGGCTTGTGGGTTGCGCGGATCATTGAGCATGGATGTCAAAGCGGCGGTGGTTGTCTCAAAGCCGGACGAGTCAAACGCGACAGAAAGCCCCGCCGGATTAAACAGGCTTGGGTTAAATGACGGATAGCTGACCATCGCCAGCACATCACCATTGTTCACATCCAGCACAACCGCCGCCCCGCCGGGCGCGGTGCTATAGGTGTTGTATCCACCCCAGTTAGTCACGGCGTAATTAAACGCATCGTTCATCGCATCCGCGGTGATCTCTTGTAAGTCCGCATCAATCGTCAACTGTACTGGGGTCGGCGGCGTGCCGGTAGTGCTGGCAAGCTCACGGATAATCAACCCCTCCACGCCGATAATGCGCACAGCGCGGTCTTGTTCCCCGGCCAAAACATCGTTAAACGACGCTTCGATGCCGGAGCGCCCGACGAGCGCCCCTGCGCCATAAGTCGCTTCCTCCTGCGCGTTCTGCACCGGGCTGACATACCCCGTGAAATGCACAACCGCATTCCCGCCGAAGTATGTGCGATGAGGCACACTGGAAAAACCGTCATTCACGCCGCAATTATTGCGCAAGTCGTTGCGGTATTGCTGGTAAGCCTCAGCCGGGATTTCCGCCAAGAAGAAGACCGTATCCGGCAGCAGATTAGCAAAGCGCCGTTCAATCGTCTGGATGGGCTGCCGTGTCGCAGCGGCGACGGTCTGCGCACAGGATCGCTCCGAGGCCATGCGGCTAAGTGCCGTCCGCACGCCGACTGTCGAACCGCCGTCAGCGGCCAGCGGCACACCGTCACGGTCGTAGATGGTCGCCCGCGCACGCGGTTGTGCTTGTACGCGCACCTCACCGCCTTCGGTCAACCCGGCGAAGATGTCCTGCGTAGACCACGCGATCTGCCACGTATTGCTGACGTTCGTCAAGCGCATAACCCGGCCTGCGTCGGTCAGTTCGCCGTAGGTATCGCTGACGATGGTGATGTCGTATGTCACGGCGGCGGAGCGGCCTTGCAGCGTCTCATCGCGAATGGTGTAGGTGATGGTGTTGATATTAAGCGTGGACTCCACCCGCTCATGACGGCTGACAAAAATCGGCTCCGGGAATTCCGGTTCACCGTTGATGGTGTGTTTATAGATAAGGTCATACATGCCGCTGTAGTCTTTTTCTGCCCAACGGTCGAGGAAATCCTCGACGGTATCTTGTGGGGGCGACTGCGCGATAACCCACGATTGGCTACCCAACAGCAGCAGCATAAAGACAAATAGCAATCGCTTTGTCATGGTCAAAATCCAACTCATATCCTACAACAGATAAGACTAACTATAGTGGGTGTGAGGGGAATATGTCTATACGTGACCTAATATTGGTCTTTTGGCCTGCGGTTCTTAAAATTTGATCTTTAAAGACTGTTTACCTAAAGCGTAAACCTGTTTATGATAAGGCGTAGGTCAATCGTATAAAAAACGTAACTACTCAAGTATGTGCTAATTTGCATGCTGCCCCGGTTCAAAACCGGGGACTAGCTAACCGGAAAGCCCGTAAACGGGCTAATTATTGAGAAGTATCATTGTATACAGCCCATTCATGGGCTTCCAAGCATTTGTTTAGCCGATGCGGGCATAGCTGAGTAGTTACCAAAAAAAGTTGCAGGCCACCCAGGGCAAGATCGGGTGGCCTGCAACTTTGCATTACGGTTGATAGGGAATAGTGTATCTATAGCATAGGGCAGTCATCACCCCCGGCATAGTGATAAGCGTCATATTTAGCAGGTGCTTTTTATCACTGAGGTTTCATTGACCGTGTGCATAGCGACGGCTATACTTGAGGCATAATCTGAAACAAAAAAGGTGATTCTATGAGCGACGAAACGACACAGCCTCAAATTGACACGACCATGCTGGACATTCTACGCTGCCCGGTGGCAGTGCAGAATAAAGAGAGTGACGACCCCGGACGACTACGGTTAGCACGCGGTCATTGGCTCATCTGCGATGACAACGGCTACAAGTACCCCATCCGTAACGGCATCCCGGTGATGTTGGTCGATGAGGGCGAACGCTGGAAAGACACCGCCGAGGACGATCTCCCCGTGCCGCCGCCCCCCGCAGAGAGCAACCCCGTCGATCAAATCTAAGTCAATGCAAAAAGCCCCGGTTAATCCGAGGCTTTTTCTTTAGAGCGGGTAACGAGATTCGAACTCGTGACCTTCTCCTTGGCAAGGAGACGTTCTACCGCTGAACTATACCCGCGTGCACATAATATAAGCCATCTAACAGTATTTGGCAAGGGGTAATTTTTGGTTATTCCCCCCAACTTAGCATACAATAGGAACAGCCTTAACCGACAAAATAAAATTTCTTTAACAAAGGCACGGTAAATTCGGCTTGTCTGATAAAAATGGGGGTTATTTTACTCGTATGTCGCGCAAACTCTGGTTGATTTTATTGCTCGTCGTCGTCGCCGTCCCCATCGCTGCCTTAACGACGCTGCCACAAGAAGATGACATTCCCAGCCCGACCTTGGACATCACCGGGGTTGATCCATCCGCATTGCCAGAAGCACAGATTATCGTCAATATCTTCGATCAATTCGGCCAACATATCCCGGACTTAACCGCCGCAGACTTCACCCTCAGCGGTGATCTGATCGACGTTGCCGAAATTATCAGCGTTGAAAACATCACGGACGACACGCTACCTATCGCCGTGACGTTGGTCATTGACACCAGTACCAGTATGTCCGGGCGACCATTGGCCGAGGCCAAAGCCGCCGCCCGCCTGTTTGTAGAGAGCCTGGACGAAAGCGATAGCGTGGCGATTGTCGCCTTCAGCACCAATGTCCGGCTGATACAGGACTTCACGAGCGATAAAACCGTCCTCGTCAACGCGATTGAGGCGTTAGCCGTCGGCGGGCAGACTGCGCTCTATGATGCCAGCGCCGATGCCGTGCGCCTCATCGAAAACGCCCCGGCAGAACGGCGGACAATTGTCTTTTTGAGCGATGGCGCGGAATATGGCGGCATTGCGGATACCGGGCAAGTGGCGCTCGCCAGCGATACCCCCCGCGAAGAAGCCTTACGTTTAGCCCAAGTAGGCAGCGTGCCGTTTTACACGATTGGCCTGGGTTATGGCACCGACCGCACTTATCTACAAGAGGTAGCGGATCTCACCAACGCCCGTTTCTACGAGTCGCCCACGCCGGAAGAACTCAGCGCCATTTATGCGGAAATTGCCGACCTGCTGCGCACGCAGTACATTATCACGCTGCAAGCTGATCTACCGTTGGATGGCACGGAATACACCGTCGCCCTACAAGCCCAAACGCCCAACGGCCAAACCAACATCGACGAAGCAACCTTAAGAGCGCCGATCCCGGTGCCAATCATCCAAGCGCCGCCGCCCTTAAGCGCCCCACTCAGTGAAGAAACGCTGCTTTCGTTCACTATTCAGGCCGATGACCGCCCGTTGGACGTGACATTAGAAGCCAGTGATGATCTTGTGACAACGCTTGATGACACTATTTTTAACATCACCATTACCCCGCGTGAGCTTACCCCCGGCACACGCACATTAACGCTCACGGCGACGGATGCCGACGGCGACAGCACAACGCTCAATTACGATGTTGAAATCGCATCGTTACCAAGCACATTTACCGTCAACGGGCTGGATGACGGCGCAGTGCTGGAAGCGCCGTTCGATGTGCCGCTGACTTTAGGCGTGGATGTCACCTATAGTCAAACGCCCGTTACACAGGTGATTTATGCCGTGAACAATGTGGAAGTCGCCAACAGCGACGACCCCGCCGCATCAGTTGAAATCCCGGTAGACTTCGACAGCGGCGAACAGACTCTCAGCATCACCCTGCTGACCGAGAGCGGCCAACGCGATACCGTTGAAAGCCGCTTTATCGTGCGCAACTATCCCGCCCCAGTGGTGATGCTACGCGATACACCACCGGAAACAATCACCGAGCCGATCACACTTGCATTCGACATCCAAGCTGACGACACGCCATTAAGCGACCGCCTGCCCACATTTAGCCGTGACCCGCTACGGGATTACAACGCCCAAGGTGAATTTTTGGACGATGGCACATATACGGTGACCGTTGACCCACGTATGCTCAACAGCGGCGAAAATACGATGACGATTGACATCAGCGATAGCGACGGTGACACGACATTCTATGATGTAAACCTCAATATTGGCGCGTTCCCGCCGGAATTTAACGTGATTGGCATCATGCCGGGGCAGACCTTTAGCGATAGCTTTAGCCCGGACGACTTCCTAACGGTTGACATCGAACCCACGTATATCCAAGACCCCATCGCAGAAGTCAGCTATGCAGTGAACGGCACGCCCATCACCACCCGAACCGCCGCCCCTTATGGGGTTGATCTGCCCTGGCTGCAAACGTTCAGTGGTAGCGGGGAGCAGACCATCAGTGTTACCGTGACCAGCAGCAATGGCACCAGCACTACCCAAGACATCACCGTCACGCTGACGGTCATCCCGACGATGACACCCACTGCGACACCTAGCGCTACGCCGACGCTGACCCCAACACCTAACATCAACGCGACGGTGCAAGCACAACAACCCGCGATTGATTCCGCGCTGAATAATATTTTTGCGATTGCGGATAATCAAGCGACAGCCACGCGCCAAGCCGAACTCCAGGAAACCGCCAGCGCACTAGAGACAACCGAGGCCGTCAACCGCGTGAATGCCGAGGCCAGCGCCACCGCCTTTGTGATGTCCGCGACGGAGCGCAGCGCCGCCACTGACGACGCGCAAAACCGCGCAAACAACAACGCCACAGCCACCCGTCAAGCCGTACAGACTAATCAAGCGGCTAGCCTCGCCAACGCGCAGGCCAGTTCTACGGCGTTTATCGCCACGCGCCAAGCGGAACAAACCGCTGACGCTAACGCCACGCTTGCAGCCGAGCAAGAGATCGCCGCCCAAGAACAGCTTGATGCAGGGGCAACCATAGCTGCGGCAGCAACAACGGATGCAGCAGCCACCGCTGATAGCATGATGACACAAACTGCCGAGGTTGCCGCAACGACAAATGCGGCAGCTACGACCGCCGCTCAACAGCAGGCCAACTTTGACGCGACAGCGGACGCGATCAATGCCACCGTAGCCGCACAGCAGACCCTTGACGCACAGAACGCTCAAGCCACCGATGCAGCGGCAGATGCAACTGCTGCGGCGGAGACAACCGCTATCGCTCAGGCGAATGTGCAAGCCACGACTGACACAGAATTGACGCTGGCCGCTCAACA
>DAOTTT010000158.1:0-3881 GCA_034437635.1 Anaerolineae bacterium
GTGGATGCAGACAGACACAGGATGAGAGCATATCATGTGGACAACTGGAAAGCTAAGAGCGTTCCCAACACAATGACAAGATGAGTCTTGTCAGACTTAGTTGAACCGCCGTATGCGGACCCGCATGTACGGTGGTGTGGGAGGGGGCGATTTCGTCCCCTATCCCGATATTGCACCTAGAAAGTGCGACCATACGCTAGCTATTATCGTGTATTGGGTTTAACAGCGTGGTTGCTAGATAACATGACGGCACTTCAACACGATAACGGACAACCGATTGTAGAAATATATGGCCCAAAGACGACCGAAGCACGCGGCGGTACCATCGCTTTCAACCTCAATGACCCTGACGGACACCGTTTTGATTATAGACGGGTAGAGTATCTCGCCAATCAAGCGCAAATTTCCTTGCGCACAGGCTGCTTTTGTAATCCTGGCAGTGGTGAGCTTATCGGCCAGCTTACGCCTGAGCACATAGCGCCGTTTTTTACATCAGGGGAAAAAGTCTCATTTGATCAACTGGTCGATACCGTCGCGACGGAGTACCAAATTAATTTGAGTTCGATCCGTATTTCCGTCGGCATCGCCTCGAACTTTGCCGATGTATACTGCTTTATGGCATTTGTAGAAGGCTTTAAAAATCAGTGGGCACACACGGTCAATACACTGCCGTTTGAACGGTCAACAGTTGCCGATACAGCATAATACACATCAACACGGTGTGTTTTCATCAGTGTTGAGGACTTCAGCGATGGGCACAGGCAACTGCCACTTTCTCATCCTTAAAGCAGCGCTGTACTGAGCATGGGCAACGCTGTCGCTGGAGCATCCGCCTACCTGAGTTCCAACGACAACAGATGCTTTTGCTAGGGTAAATAGTAAACGGTATGGGGTACGCACTCTGTCTGGGTGCGGATCAGAGTGTATATGAATGCACTGATCTTAAACAATATATCGGAGCCATCCACGCGCATATAACGCCACCTGACATAGCGTGTCCCTTTAAACTTACTCCCACACCCGGCGGATGATTGGACAGTAAGTGGGGCAAGTTAAGCGATGGCGATACTTGATGCAACTGCGACATGCTGCATAGCGACATGCTGGAGTAACGCCTTGTGCATTGTGGTATCTCTCTAAGCAAGCTGATTGTTTATCACTTGGCCGCGTTTAATCACCGTATCGACTATATTGCCGCCAAACGTATAAATGATGTGGCGATAATCTAGCGCATCAAGCAAAAGAAGATCAGCTTGTTTGCCGACTTCCAACGTGCCTAAACGATCATGTAAATCAATAGCGTAGGCTGCTTGTATCGTGCTGGCGTTGAGCGTCTCAGCAGGCAGTAGACGCTGATAACGTGAGGCTAAGGCCATCATCATCGGCATACTGTAACTGGGTGCAGAGCCGGGGTTCGCATCGGTTGATAGGGCAACAATAGCGCCACTGTCGATCATATGTCGGGCGTTGGCATAATGATAACTGCCTAAGTTGAAGTTCACGGCGGGCAGCACCACAGCGGCGGTATCCGACGCGGCGATGACTTCAATTTCGGCTTCCCCCGTATAATCTAGGTGATCGACGGATGTCGCGCCATGTTCAACGGCGGCTTTTGCACCACCCAAGTTGACGAACTCGTCAACATGCGCTTTGAGCAGCATATTATGCTTGTCGCCCGCATCTGCAATACGATGCAGATGCGCCACGCTGAAAGCGCCATCTTCACAGAAAATATCAATGAAAAATGGGATGTCACGCGCTTTGAACAACGATTGCGCGTACCATTCCGCAGCTTGGGGTAGCATATCCGCGATGATGTGATCGATAAAGGCATCCGGTGTGCCCGCATACTCTGGCGGTATGGCATGAGCAGGCATGAACGTCGGCACAATATCCATAACATGCGTCTGTGCCAGCCGCTCGATGACGCGCAGCATCTTAAGCTCCGTCGCAGCATCTAACCCATAGCCGGTTTTAATCTCGACGGTGGTCGTGCCCATCGCTAACATCGCATCAAGGCGCTTGGTCGCTAGTTGAACAAGGTCATCTTCACTTGCTGCGCGGGTGGCGCGGACGGTATGCAGAATACCCCCGCCTTGCTTGAGGATGTCTAAATATTGTGCGCCTTGTATGCGTAACTCTAACTCCCCAACGCGATCTCCGGCGAAAATGATATGTGTATGCGGATCAACGAAACCGGGGCAGACGGCTTTACCGCTGGCATCTATAGTTGACTCAGCGTTGAACTGCGCCATAATTACGTCGTTTTTGTCGATAGCGACGATAATGCCGTCTTTGATGGCGATGGCGCTATCGGTGACAATACAGACATCGCGCAGTGCATCGCCGCGCTTAACGCCACCGCCACAGGTGGCGATTTGCTGTGCGTGGTGGATAATCAGATCAACGGTTTGCATTAGTCATCCTCTGGCATCATGGGGACATTCACTTTATGATCTTTGGCAAAGCGGATCGCTTCCGGGTAGCCCGCGTCAACGTGCCGCACGACACCCATGCCGGGGTCTGCTGTGAGCACGCGCTCCAAGCGTTGAGCGGCTTCCGGTGTGCCATCAGCGACGATAACTTGCCCGGCGTGGATGCTATAGCCGATGCCCACACCACCACCATGATGTAAGCTGACCCAGGTTGCGCCGCCAACGGCATTCACCATTGCATTAAGCAACGGCCAATCCGCTATCGCGTCGGAGCCGTCGCGCATGGCTTCCGTTTCTCGGTTGGGGCTAGCGACAGAGCCAGAGTCCAGATGATCGCGCCCGATGACGATGGGCGCTTTAAGTTCGCCCGATGCCACCATTTCGTTAAACTTCAACCCGGCGCGGGCGCGTTCGCCATAACCGAGCCAACAGATACGCGCTGGCAAGCCCTGGAATTCCACTTGTTCGCGTGCCATCTTTAGCCAACGCATAAGATGCTCATCTTCGGAGAACATTTTCATAATGGCGCGGTCGGTTGCATAGATGTCTTCCGGGTCACCGGAGAGCGCCACCCACCGAAACGGACCTTTGCCTTCACAGAACAATGGTCTAATGTATGCCGGGACGAAGCCGGGATAATCGAACGCATCTTGTACACCATGATCAAAGGCGCGTTGACGTAGATTATTGCCGTAATCAAAGACAATACTCCCTTGTTTTTGCCAGTCCAGCATGGCTTTGACGTGCGTTGCCATCGAGTCTAATACTTGTTGCTGGTAGACATCGGGATCGTTTTCGCGCAAGTGTTTGGCTTCTTCCAGCGTAAGTCCAGCGGGGATGTAGCCGTACATCACATCATGCGCCGATGTTTGATCGGTGACAATATCGGGTACGATGTCCATTTGCTGTAGACGGGGCAATACCTCAGCCGCGTTGCCAATTAGCCCGACGGACTTCGGCGTTTCAGAATCTAATGCCTCGTTGACCCATACCATCGCTTCTTCTAAATCATCGGTGATAACGTCAATCTGACGCAGGTCAAGCCGTCGTTCTGCCCGCCAACGGTCAACCTCAACGAACAAGCCCACACCTTCGTTGAGCGTCACGGCTAGGGGTTGTGCGCCGCCCATTTCACCTAATCCAGCAGTGAGCACAAACTTACCTTTTAAGCTCGGCCAGTCATTTTGCTGCGCTAATGCGCCGAACGTTTCGTAAGTGCCTTGTAAAATGCCTTGAGTGCCGATGTAGATCCAACTGCCAGCAGTCATTTGACCGTACATAATGAGGCCATCGCGTTCCCATTGGTCGAAGTTTTCTTGTGTCGCCCACGCCGGCACAATGTTGGAATTCGCGATGAGCACACGCGGCGCATCGGTATGCGTACGGAAGACGGCTACGGGTTTACCCGATTGCACCAAGAGCGTCTCGTCAGGTTCGAGCTTTTCC
>DAOTTT010000159.1:0-4518 GCA_034437635.1 Anaerolineae bacterium
GGTGCCAATTGGCTAGCACGTCCTCATCAATCCACACCGTCAGCGAGCCTCTCTGCACGAGGCTCTGGTTATAGGCTTTCCAATTGCGGGGACGATAAATGGCTTTCTTGCTCATCGACTTTTCCTTCTTGACTGCTCTGTATCCAGTTTATCCCGTTAATTTAACAACGCCCATGAGGATTAAAAAAAGTCGATAAGTGACAACTTAATTTGTGCATTTTGTACGATCTTATTGACTATCCAAAACGTTTTGGATAGCATGTATTCAAATAGTAAAAATATTGTCATGCAAATTACTTTAAAAGACATTGCGGAAAAAACAGGATTTTCAATAACAACCGTATCACGGGCACTGGGTGGATACGATGATGTTAACGAGCAGACTCGTGCAATTATCATCGAGACAGCCCAAGAACTCGGATACCGTCCAAACTTAGTTGCGCGTCAACTGCGTAGCCAAAGCACGCAGACTATTGGCCTAATTATTCCAGCATCGTCTACTGGTTTAGACGACGACTTCTTCAGTATATTGCTCAAAGGCGCATCCCACACCGCAGCACGTTACCACTATGATATTTTGATTAGCACACATTTGCCCAATGAAGATGAGATGGAAGTCTATTATCGCATTGTCGGCGGTAGTCGTGTTGATGGCATGATCGTTGCGCGTACTCACCGTGATGACAAGCGGATCCATTACTTAAAAGAAATGCAGCATCCGTTTGTTGTCTCCGGGCGAACACCGCCATCAGAAGAGGCAAATTTCCCTTACATAGATGTTGATAGTCAATATGGCCTGCATCAATTGGTTAAGCACTTTGCTGCACTTGGACATCGTCATATTGGCTTGATTTTATCACCAGAAGACATGGCGTTTACGCCATACCGCTTGGCTGGCTATAAGCAAGGGCTTGATGATTCTCAAATCGCGTATCGGCCACAATACGTTGCGAATGGTGACCTCTCCGGCCAGAGTGGAGAAGCGGCTGCCACACAATTATTAGACTCACAGCCAGAACTCACGGCGATCATCGCCTGTAATGATCTGATGGCAATTGGGGCGATGCGGGCTATCCAAGCACGGGGTGGGGCAGTCGGTGCAGAGATTGCAGTTGGTGGCTTTGACGACATTCCCTTGTCTGCTCATACGACCCCCTCATTAACGACGATCCGACAACCGATTTATACGATCGGCGAGCAACTTGCCCAAATGCTAATCAACATCATAGAAGGTCATCCGTCCGACTCCCTTCATCAGCTTTTAGAACCTAAGTTAATTGTGCGGGAGTCGAGCGGTTATCCGAAACGGTAACTTATATTCACAAGGAGGTGATTATCGAGTATCGCAGGGTGTATTTACGGATAAAAGCGCAAATTAGTATAATTTTTGGAGAAAAATCATGAAAAGACTGACTATCCTGAGCCTGATTATTGTCACCGTGTTGATGACATTCGCCGTCAGCGCCCAAGAGACGACCAAGATCACATTCTGGTCTAACGAATTCCAACCGGCGCGTGTGGAACGCCAACAGGCGATCATCAATGCGTTTGAAGCGGCTAATGAGTCCGTTGAGGTTGAACTCGTCGTTATGGATGAGAACCTCATGGATCAATTGATGACGCTCAACGTCGCTGCTGGTACCCCGCCGGATATCGTGTTGCATCCGCTACAATTAACGGCTAAATGGTACGACCAAGGTCTGCTTGATGCAGAATTCGCCACTGAGATTATCAATTCGCTCGGTGCAGATACATTCAGCCAAGGTGCGTTAGACTTGCTAGCGACAGATGCAGGCAATTACGCGGCTGTCCCGTCGGATGGTTGGGGGCAAATGCTGCTTTACCGTAAAGATATTTTCGAGGCTAATAACCTAGAAGCACCAACCAGCTATGATGCAATCCTAGCTGCTGCGGAAGCCCTGCATGATGCTGATAACGGGTTTGTCGGTTTCCTGGGTGCATCCAGTGCCAGTGAATTGTTCACTTGGCAGGTATTCGAGCATGTCGCCCTGGCAAATGGTGCGACCTTTGTCGATGCCGAAGGTAATATTACCTTTGACACACCAGAGATGATCGAAGCGTTGGAATTCTACAATGAATTGATGACCAACTATGGCCCGCGGGAAAGCGATTATTACTGGCTGCAAACCCGTGCAGAGTACTTGGCGGGTAATGGCGCGATGACGATCTGGTCACCTTTTATTTTGGATGAAATGGCTGGGCTGCGCGACAGTGTGCTGCCAAGCTGTGCTGAATGTGAAGAGGACCCTGGCTTTATCGCACGTAATACGGGGGTTGTCTCCGCGTTTAGCGGCTTTAGCAGCGACTCACCAGCCGCCTGGGGTAGTGTGAATTCCCTAGGTATTGCACCGGGTGCCTTGCCAGAAGCCCAAGCATTTGTCGAATTCTGGATGAGCGAAGCCTATCTGGACGGCTTAGCAATCGCTGCTGAAGGTAAGTTTCCGATGCGTCGCGGTACCGCCGAAGAACCGAATGCCTTTGTAGAAGGGTGGGGCAACCTGGATGTTGGCGTTGATCGCCGTGCGCCGCTGAGCGAATTCTATGATGCAGAAACCCTAAATACAATTGTCTCTGGTTCTGAAGGCTATAGCCGCATGGGATATGATGTGGGGCAAGCGTTGATCGCTAGTGCTGTTAGCACGCAGTTCTTCATCCAAGAAGCAATTGTTGAAATGCTCAACGGTGACATCACACCGGAAGAAGCGGCTATCGCCATGCAAGAAGCCGCCGAAGAACTACAAGCTGAACTCAGCGAAGAATAAATAACGACAATGCAAAGAGCCGCATCGCCATGATGTGGCTCTTTATTCCTGCGCCATCTAAGTAGAATTTAAAAAGCTCATGATTGAATTGATTTTTAACGCCATCATATGGGCAATCATCGGTGCAATCCCTGGTTTTTATGCGGCCTATGCCAAACGATACAATCCTGTACACGGGATGGCATTCGGTGCGTTAGTCGGCCTTGGGGTAGGTGTTGTTGGAATCGAATTAGGACTCGTGACGACGGTAACAGGTGCCGTCGTCACGATCGTAGCGGCGATTATTATCGCTGCTTTGCTCGCGCCTATAGGCACTTTTACTGAGAAAGCATCGCGCCAAACGCGCATTAACACGTTTGCATATGCACTCATTGCACCCACGATGCTTATCGTATTAGGGATTGTCATCTTCCCGGTTGTGTGGAATTTAATCTTCAGCTTCCGTGATATTGAAACGGCAGATTTGCCTACAGTTGATCTAATAGACTTTAGTGATGTGTCGCTGGAAAACTATGATGATCGCATTGGCCTGACAATACAAACCACGCAATGTTTAACTGCCTTCGACCCTTATTATATTTTGTACGATAGTACCTTCACACCAGATGACCCCACACAGGGCTTTATCTTCGTTGATACAGGTACACGCTCCGAGACTGGCTTACCGACGATTATAGAAGAATTAGTTGCCGGGCAGCAATATTATGCGGTGATGATGGGGAATACCGAAGCCTTAACACTGGACTTTACTGGGAAGATTACAGGGGGTGGCGATATACGCATGGGCCGCATTGCGGATGATGCGCCGATTACAGATAGTTATACTGGCATCACTACAGCAGATAATATTATGGAGCGGCCTAGTCGCACAGGGTCACGCGCTACAGAGGGAGAATGGTGGTATCATGTGCAGCCGTTTTCTGTCACGGAAGATGGCGAATATGTGCTCACGGCTGAAAGTAACGTCGTCGCATGTCGTTTAGATGAAAACGGCAATACCGTCTACGAGAGCTTAGATGATGCTGGGGTAGAAGACTATGATAATTTGATCGCGGCGACAATTGGCGATGAAAATATCATTTTAGGTGCGCGTGACCCTGATTTTTATCATGTGATTTCACGCACGTTATTCTATACCTTAGCCGGGACAATCTTAGCCATTCTGCTTGGTTTAATCTGCGCAATTATCGTGCGCGATGCTTTCCCTGGCCGGGCGATCTTCCGGGGGTTTGTGCTGTTCCCTTACATCGCTCCGGTGATCTCCGTTGCTTTTGTATGGCAAGTGATGCTGACGGAAAGCGGGCCAATCAACTCGATGCTCGGCACGGATATTCCGTTCTTGAACCAGGGCGCAGGGGATATTTTCGGCGTTTCTGTTCCACTTATCATGGCGATTTTGTTCCAGGCATGGCGTTATTTCCCGTTTGCATTTTTGTTCTTACTGGCACGTTTGCAAGCGATCCCTGATGATTTATACGAAGCGGCCAAAGTGGATGGGGCAGCGCCGTCTCAGCGTTTGCGGTATATCACGTTGCCGCAACTCCGTGCCGTATTTGGGACGCTGTTCTTGCTGCGCTTCATCTGGACGTTTAATAAGTTCGACGACATTTTCTTGTTGGTAGGTAATACGTCTGAAACGCGAGTTATTACTGTAGAGATTTACAACTCGCTCTTTACAGTCAGTGACGTAGGCCAAGCCAGCGCCATTGCCATTGTCATGGCGGTGATGCTCGCC
>DAOTTT010000160.1:0-13837 GCA_034437635.1 Anaerolineae bacterium
ACAATGGGTTATGCGTAGTCCCTTTGGCACGGGGGAAATGGCTCGCTTCGGCGAGAACCGCTTGCGGCTTTAGAAGCCGTCCGACTTTAGTCGGTGCGGAGTGTCACGTTATCGGCGTGCGTTAGGCATGCAACATCTTATGCACTTTGCACGAAGATATTGGCAAAGTGCATAAACTTACATTTATGACGCGCTCTTGCCTTGTAAATGTGGTAAGGTATTGGCCGTAACGCATTTTTGGAGATTTTTACCATGTTTGCAATCCGTGTCCGTCGTAGCCGTCGCCGCCTGATGAGGTCAGGTTGGGGATTTTAGGTTACCTAAGCGACACGGAACCGACACACGCACCCACCCTGACCTTCACATGAGGTCAGGGTTTTTTTGTGGAAAATGACCGAACACAGGAGTTTCAATGGTTCGTATTGGCGTTTATGGCGCATCCGGCTATGCCGGGCAAGATGTCGTCGAAATTCTAAGCCAGCACCCCCATGCAGAGATCATATGGGTGACCAGCACCACTTATGCCGGGGACTGTGTCCCGTTCACCGGGTTGACCTACATCCCGCACGACGAAGCCCAACTGGAAACGGTGGAAGCCGTCTTTCTGGCGTTGCCGCATACCGCGTCCGCGCCGATTGCCGCTGCTGCCCGTGCGCGTGGCGTGCGCGTGGTCGATCTCAGTGCGGATTTTCGCTTGGATGATGTGAGCGTCTATGAAGACTGGTACGCGGTCACGCACCCACAGCCGGATATGCTACCTGTGCCCTATGGTTTGGTAGAGGCCAACCGCGCCGCGCTGACCGGGCAAGATCTGGTCGCCGTGCCGGGGTGCTACCCTACCGCCACCCTGCTTGGCTTGCTGCCGCTGCTGCAAGCGAACGCACTCCTGCCGGGTGCGCCTATCATCGTGGATGCAAAATCCGGCGTGACGGGCGCAGGCCGCACCCCTAAGCCGCATCTGCACTTCCCGGAGGTGTACGGCAACCTCACGCCGTATAAAACCGGGCGCGGGCATCGGCATGTGCCGGAGATTGAGCAGTTCATCACCGCGCAACAACCCGACGCGGGCATGGTGATCTTCTCGCCGCACCTTATCCCGGTGGAGCGCGGCTTGATGGCGAGTATCTACGTGCAGCTTAAGCCGGGTTTTTCCGCCGCAGACGCGCACGCGCTCTACACCACGACATATACGGACGAACCGCTCATCCGTGTGCTGCCCCCCGGCAGTTATGCCGAACTCAAGCCGATTGCGAAAACCAACCGCTGCGACATCAGCATCACGCCGATTAATGACGGCTATCTGCACATTACCAGCGTCATCGACAATCTACGCAAGGGCGCGGCGGGGCAAGCCATCCAATGCTTTAATGTGATGATGGGCTACGAGGAGACCACCGCCTTATGATGATTGACGTGTTTAAAGTCGGCGGCCACGAGATCGCAGACGACGGCTTTTTAACCGAACTCGCCGCGACCGTCGCCGCACACCCGCGCCCCGTGATTTTGGTGCATGGCGGCGGCAAGGAGATCAGCGATCTTCAACGCGCACTTGGCATTGAACCGCATTACATCGACGGCGTGCGCGTGACGGATGCCGCATCGCTCAAGGTGGTGCAGATGGTCTTGGCGGGGTTGGTCAATAAGCGGTTGGTCAGCTATTTGATCGATGCCGGGGTGAACGCCATCGGACTAACCGGGGTAGATCGCGGTTTGATCCAAGCACGACAGATGTCCCACCCCACCCAAGATATGGGCTATACTGGCGAGATTGTCAGCGTGCAAGCCGACATCCTGTATGATTGCATCGCGCAAGGCATCACCCCGGTAATCGCGCCGCTGTGCATAGGCGCACACCACACCATTTTTAACGTCAATGCCGATCACGTCGCCGGAGCCGTTGGCGCGGCCATCCACGCGGAACAGACGGTGTTCATCACCAACGTTGAGGGCGTGCTGCAAAACGGCGGGCGCGTGCCCACGCTCACCGCACAGCAAGCGCATACACTCATCACCGATGGCGTTATCAACGGCGGCATGATCCCCAAAGTAAAGACCGCCCTCAACGCCCTGAGCGGCGTTAATCAGACAGTTATTACGAATTTACACGGCCTCAAAACACACGGCGGCACCGTGTTCGGCGCATAAGGAGATTTTACAGCTATGGTTATCAACACCCCTACCAGAACCGACACGATCATCCAGGGCGAAGCCGAGACAATCGTCCAGACATACACCCGCCCGCCCTTTGTGCTGGTCGGCGGGGAAGGCGTGACGCTCTACGACAGCGACGGCAACCCCTACACCGATTGGGTTGCGGGCATCGCCGTTAACGCGCTCGGTTATAACGCCCCGGAGATCAACGCGGCCATCCAAGCCCAACTCAACACGGGGATGCTGCACGTCAGCAACTTGTATCACACCGCGCCGCATGTGGCCTTAGCCCAAGCCTTGACCGCCCATTCATTCGCGGATCGTGCCTTCTTCTGCAACAGTGGCACGGAGGCCAACGAAGCCGCGCTCAAGTTTGCGCGGAAGTGGGCTACAAGCAAGACGACCGGAAAAAACGAGATTATCACCTTTAGCGGTGGCTTTCATGGGCGGACGATGGGAGCGCTCGCCATGACCCCGCGTGAGAAGTATCAAGCGCCCTTCGCGCCGATGATGCCGGGCGTTCGTGTCGCCACATTTAACGATCTGGATAGTGTCGCCGCGTTGATCTCGCAGCAGACCGCCGCCGTCATCGTAGAGCCGATACAGGGCGAAGGCGGCGTGAACGTGGCCGATACTGCCTTCCTGCAAGGCTTGCGGCAACTGTGTGACGATCACGATGCGCTCTTGATCTTCGATGAGGTGCAATGTGGCGTAGGCCGCACCGGGGATTTGTGGGCGCATCAACACAGCGGCATCACCCCGGACATTATGACCTTAGCCAAGCCGCTGGCCGGGGGCTTGCCCATCGGCGCGGTGCTATGTACGGAACATGCCGCCGCAGCCATGCAACCCGGCGATCATGGCTCAACATTCGCCGGGGGGCCTGTCGTCACGGCGGCGGCATTAGCCGTCCTTGAGCGTGTCAACACGCCGGAATTTTTAAGCGACGTTAGAGCCATTGGTGCATATTTACTAGAAAAGCTGCAATCTCTGGACAATCCGCATATCATAGAGGTGCGTGGGCGCGGCTTGATGGTCGCGTGTGCGTTCGATATGCCTGTCAACGCGATCATCCAAGCGGGATATGCGCATGGGTTGCTGCTGGTCAACGCCGGGGCGAACGTGTTGCGTTTTGTGCCGCCGCTGATCGTCACACAGTCGCATGTTGATGATTTAATCGACAAACTCACTCACATTCTGGAGAAGATTGACGGATGATTTCAGACAGCATCACCCAGGTTCGCGGGTTTAAAGTGGCAGGCGTTCATGCCGGGTTAAAGCAAGACGGGGCGCTTGATTTCGGCTTGATCGTCAGCGATGGGCCGTGCGTCACGGCGGGCGTTTTTACGACCAACGTCGTCAAGGCGGCACCGGTGCACCTGTGCATGGAACGCTTGAAAACCCACAGCGATAAAATCCGCGCCGTTGTCATCAACACGGGCAGCGCCAACGCCATGACCGGCGGCCAGGGCATGTATGATGCTGTCGCCGTCACCCAACTGACAGCGGATAAGCTCGGCGTGGATAAGCAGCAGGTGCTTTCGCTGTCCACAGGCGTTATCGGCGAACTGCTCAACATGGAGAAGATCGCCGACGGCATTGATAATACCGCCGCGAACCTGGGTGATGACTGGCACAGCACCGCTAGCGCCATCATGACCACCGACACCACGCCTAAAGTCTGCGAGATCACCGTCAACCGGGGCGACGGCACCTATTACACCATCGCCGGGATCGCTAAAGGATCAGGGATGATCGCGCCGAACATGGCGACGATGTTGGCCGTCATCGTCACCGATGCCAAGCTCATCGCCGGGCAAGCGCAAGAGGCGCTCAAGATGGCGAACAGTGTATCGTTTAACCGCATTGTGGTTGATGGCGACATGAGCACCAACGACACCGCCCTATTGATGGCGAATGGCGCGAGTGACATCACCATAGAAAGCGGCATTGACTTCGCCCAATTCCAAATGGCGTTGATCCAAGTGTGCCGCCGCCTCGCCCAAGCGATTGTCCGCGACGGCGAAGGCGCATCCAAGTTTATCAGTATCAACATTAACGGCGCACCAAGCGACGAAGCCGCGCAACAGATCGCCAATACCATCGCCACATCGCCGCTGGTCAAGACGGCGTTTTATGGCAATGATGCCAATTGGGGGCGCATCATCGCGGCGGCGGGGCGTGCCGGCGTGCCGCTGGACGTGGACAAGCTGCGGCTCTACATCGCACCGGGCACCGACGCACACGACGAGAGCGACGAGCTTTTGTTGGTCGATGACGGCGCACCCGCCGCTTATGACGAAGCCGACGCAATGAAAATTATGCAGTCACCGGAAATCACGCTCAATTTAGAGCTTGGCATGGGCAGCGGGTGGGCGCTCGTCTGGACATCTGATCTCAGCGTGGATTACGTGAATATCAACGCGGCGTACAGGACGTAGTATGGGCTATGATTTCGTGCTCACTAGCCCGATGCAAACTAAAAACCCAAACAAAACATAGGAGACCCAATGGCACAAGGCATACTTGTTTTAGAAGATGGGCGCACATTCCCCGGCGAAGGCTGGGGTGCAGAAGGCGTTGCCACCGGGGAAGTCGTGTTTAACACGTCCATGACCGGGTATCAGGAAATATTGACCGATCCATCGTATTACAAACAAATCGTCACGATGACCGTGCCGCACATCGGCAACACCGGCATCAATGAAGAAGATACGGAGTCTCATCGCGTATGGGTGAGCGGCTTTGTGGTGCGCAGCCTCTCCCCGGTGGTGAGCAGTTGGCGCGAACGCGGCGACTTAGACTCTTATCTTAAAGCACAAAACGTCATCGGCTTGAGCCAAGTTGCCACCCGCGCCCTGGTGCGCCACATCCGCGAGAAGGGCGCGATGCGTGCCGTCATCGCACATGGGGAGGCCGCCGCCGACCCGGACGCGCTGTTACACATGGCACAATCCGCGCTGGATATGAACGGTGCAAATCTGGTTGATGAAGTCACCACGCCGGAGGTCTACCATTGGACGGAGAAAAGCGACCCGCAATGGTATCAAGATCATCGGATCGACCCGGAGGGGCCGTTAGTTGTGGCCTATGACCTGGGTATTAAGCGCAACATCTTGCGCATGTTGACGGATCGCGGCTTGCGTGTAACCGTCGTCCCGGCGCAGACCCCGGCGGATGACGTGCTGGCGATGCAGCCAGACGGCATCTTTTTAAGCAATGGCCCCGGCGACCCTGCCGCCATCGATTATGCAATCGACAACGTGCGCGGGTTACTCGGCAAAAAGCCCGTCTTTGGCATCTGCTTAGGCCATCAAATTTTAGGGCTGGCGTTGGGCGGTCAAACGGAAAAAATGCGCTTTGGGCATCGCGGCGGCAATCAGCCCGTTAAAAACTTGCTCACCGACCAAGTCGAAATCAGTTCGCACAATCACGGGTTCGCCGTGACCGCTGATAGCCAGTTCGACGGCGCGGAAGTCACGCATATAAACCTTAACGACGACACCATAGAAGGCTTGCGCCACGAAGACTTGGGCGCGTTCAGCGTGCAATATCACCCGGAAAGCTCACCGGGGCCGCATGACTCGCTCTATTTGTTCGATGAATTCGTCAAGCGGGTGAAGGGCTAACATGCCGCCGATTGTACCGATTGTCATCGTGCTGACCATTGCGTCGTTCTTCGTGGCCTACATCATGGTTACATATGTGCGCCGCGAAGGACCGCCCACAGGCGATTTGCTCACCGATGAAGAACTCCGTGAGCGTGATATTGCCGAGCGTGCCCAGCGTCAAGCCGCCCAGGATCGCATGGTCGCCAATATCCAAAGCAACCGAGAAGCCCGCAACCGACGTGAGCAACTGCTCGCACAAAAGCACGATGCCAGCACCATAACCAGCGACACCCTCAGCATTTTGCGCATGTACTGGCAGGATTACGACGCTTACGCCGCGTTCGTCTATCTGCTGGACGGGGACATCACCCTGCCCGACGACCCCATCAGCGCGTTTAACCCATACTGGGACGCACCAGAAGCGGCGCTCTGGGCATGGCAGGGCGACAACGTTTTAGATGACTACACCGAGCCACAACTCCAACGCGCAGCGGAGAGCAAACAGAGCGCGATGCGCGGCATGTTGACCGTCGTCGGGTGGCGCGTGCAAGAGACACGCACATTCACACCGGACATTAGCGTGATTGTGCTGGTTAAGCGATGACTTACGCCTGGGTGCTGACGACCGTCTGCTGTGTGATATGGCCGTTGGTAGCGATGGGCATTCTCTTTTTTATCGACCCACAGACACCGCGTGATTTCGTGCGCTATCCGCTGGATGTGATGCGCGGGTTACTCGGCTTGCCGTATGCACCCCGCCCGGACTTTAACCAAGTCACCCGCACCGACCAACTCTTGGGCATCATGTGCATAATCGGCGCAATGATCGTCACAATTGGGCTAATATGGAATTTATTCGGCTAAGACTTGCGTGCGAATAAGGTTTTCGTGATAGAATGCGTGTTGACATCGTATTCAACCTAAAGGAGTTTGAATTATGGCGATTGAATTTTATGATGTGAAGCTACGCCAAAAGGTGCAGATTGACGAAGGCAACGTCAAGAAGACCACGTTTGAGACCAAGAATGGTCAGGTGCGTTATGGCCTCCGGGCGACCACCGATGATGGACGTAAGCTCACAAAATTCGTTAGCAAGACCGATTGGGAAACCCTAGAAGTACCAGTCGAAGAAAAGTAGGACGGCGCACGCCGTCCCCATTGCAGAGGGCGTATAAGCCCTCTTTTGCATTCTACACCACGCTTAGTCCTCACGCAGCGGTTTATCGCTAATCGGCGTTATATCCCGCTCGAATAAGGCAAAACCCAGGCCAACCCCTTTGAGGTCATCCGCACCACTGCCGCCGCCGGTACCCATAAAACGCCAGCCATCACTCAACAGCATTGACATTTCCCACTCGGCTTCGCTACGGCTGAAAACGCCTTCGCTTTCGTTACCGCGACCACGCTCTAATATAAAGACAACAATCTTAACTTCTTTCGCCATAATACGATCTCCTTTAAGTTGCGTTACTTAATCGCATTATAACGCAAAGCGTGTTAAGGGAGGTTAAAGGCGGATGTCGTATAAACGCATCCACCTTGTGATATTAATTGACGCGCATGGGTGGCGCAATTTTGACGAAGTGCTGCATGGGGTTGCGCAGCAGTTTGTAGAGGTGGGTCGTCGCTTCCGCTTGGTTGTTGACCTCAAGCGTTTGAATGTATTTACTCAGGAGTTCGGTCACGTCGGATTTCCCCTGCTCATCAAGCGGGAAGATTTCTACCATCGCGCCTTTGGCGATGCGCCGCCGCAACGCTTCCAGGTCAAGCCCTTTTTCAACATCCACGCGCTGATAAATGACACCGCCACTCATCCCGGCGCATATCCAGGGGCCAGGGTCACCCAAGACCAGCGCCCGGCCAGAGGTCATATACTCGAAGGCGTAGCCCTTAAGGTTGGCGCGTGCGCCGATGCCGCCTTCTTCGTCGTTCAATTGATCGCGGATTTCGCCGCCGAAGATCACATCAGCGCCGCTCAAGCGGATGCAGGCGCGGGTGTCCGCGTCACCTTGTACGATGAAAAAGCCCGCTTGTGCGCCATAGGCGAAGCTCTTACCGACGGAACCATCCAGGCGATTACCGTTGTGGTTTAAGCCTTTGAGCACCGTCACCAGCCCACCCTGGGCACATTTCGCCACGCCATCCTGTGCGCCGCCTTCCACAAGGAAGGTCATCGGGGCGTTGGTAAATGCGGCCATGCCATTACCAGGGATAGCGGAGTTGCTAAAGCTCAGGTGTATGGCTTCGATCTCGTCGATGTTGGCAAAATCCTGGCGGGAGAGCGCCCCGGCGAGATGCGTCCCTAGGGCGCGGTCGTGCGCCATCACTTGCTCATCGTCGTAGGTCATTTCAAAATCACCCCGCTCGACCGACTCCGCGATCACGGAGGTGATCTGCTTGCTCAAGGTGTTGCGCGGGCGCGTCAAGCGGCGGCCACCGGGTTGCGGTTGCTTTTTGGGCATGGGGGGCACGCGGCGGAGCAGGTACGTCAAGTCAATGCGGTCGTGCATAGCAACCTGATCCAGCAGATCCGCCCGGCCAACAAGGTCTTGCGTGCGAGTAAAGCCCATTTTGGCCGTCCAACGGCGGATGTCCTCCGCGAGCATGTTAAACACGTTGACGATGCCATCCGGCGAGCCTTTTTCCTCAAAGGGACGGAACGCCTTAAAGCCCTTCATATCGGCCTCTTCGCGGGTCTTCACATGGGTGGTGATGCCAACGTGACATGTCCCTTCATGGCAGCCCCGGCAGATGGTACACCCGACAGCTACCATCGCCAGCGTGCCGAAGCCGACGCGGTTCGCACCTAAGCACATCATCTTGAGCACATCACGCCCGGATTTCATGCCGCCGTCGCACCAGAGCTCAACTTGTTCGCGCAGGCCGCTTTCGATCAAGGCGCGGTGCGCCAGCCACACGCCGACTTCCGCAGGCAGCCCAACATGCCGCAAGGCATGAGCGCGTGCCGCCCCGGTGCCGCCTTCGTAGCCGGTGATATTAATCACGTCTGCGCCCGCCTTCGCCACGCCGACCGCGATGATGCCCACACCCGGCACCACCGGAATTTTGACGCTGATACGCGCTTGGGTGTTGGCCGTCTTTAACTCGTCGATGAGTTGGGCGAGGTCTTCGATAGAATAGAGGTCGTGGTTGTTGCTCGGCGAGATCAACGCAACGCCGGGGGTAGTATGCCGCGCCGCCGCGACTTGCTCCGTGACCTTGTAACTGGGCAAGTGCCCGCCTTCGCCGGGCTTCGCCCCTTGGCCGATCTTGATTTCCAGCAGATGCACACTGTTTAAGAAGTCGATGTTCACGCCGAACCGCGCCGAGGCGATCTGCTGGCCGCGATTTTTAGCGTATTTACCCATGATGTCGGCGAGTTCGCCACCTTCGCCATTCACGCAGATGATATTGAGCTTGGCGGCGGCTTCCGCATAGGCTTTATAACTCAGTTCGCCCTGGCTGCCAAAGCTCATCGCGCCGATGAGTACAGGCATATCATACTCACCGATGCTAATATCCACCACTGCCGGGTCTACGGGCTTTTTGCTCTCTTTGAGGCCGAGGATATGCCGTATCGCAGCCGGTTTGGTGTCTTCCAGCTTAAACAGATGATCGGTAAATTCTTCGAGCGTCATTTCGCCATGTGCGACATCTTCCATCTTCTTCCAAATCTTCGGATAGAAGCGATCTGGGTTAGAGAGGCGATTACGCTTGTCACCGCGCAGTTCTGCGGCGCGTTCTTCCGCATCATCACGGAGCGCCGTCCAGGTGAGGCCGCGTGCTTCGCTGCCGTAGTAGTTGGGCGTGCCAAAGATCATCGCCATGCTCTTAGCTAGGCCGATGCTGCTAAAGCTATGCCCATAGCCGCGCAGTTCGTGGCAGCCAATGGTTGACGTGACCTTTTGCAAGCCGTTAGTCAAGGCGGTGACAGCTTTCGTCAGTCGTTCTATGAGTTCTTCTTCGGTCGGCATCTCTGCCGGGGGACGTGGCGCAAGGCCCAGCGAGGCCGCATAGAGCGCATACGGTAACACGGCATTCGCGCCCATGCTGATGCACAAGGCCAAATCATGCAGGTCACGCAGCGCCCCACTGCGCAACACAATGCCTGTGCGCCGCCGTAAATTCGGCGTAACATCATGTTGACGCAAAGCGCGATCCACCGCCGCTGTGACCAACAAGGGATCAAGCCAAAGGCGTTCACCGTCATAAACGTCCGTATCGTCTAAAATGAGCAGCATCGCGCCCGTCATCACCGCTTCTACAGCCTGGCCTTGTAGTCGCTCGATGGCGGCTTCTAGCGTCTCGTCAAAGCCCGCAGTCATGGAGAGGAAAACCGCCCGGTCGCTAAATGCCGCGACTAAATCTTCAAGTGTCATCGTGCCGGTTACAGTCGCTACTTCGCGCATGGACGACAACGCGCCGAGTGCAGCATGACCACCAACTAATAATGGCGTATCAATCTCGACCATCATATCGTCTTCTTGCAGTGGATGCCCCACCCTTGGCCGCACACCGACCGTCATGCGGGTGGAAAATTGCGCCTGTTCGCGCTCGCGGTCAATAGCCGGGTTCGTCACCACAGCCACCGTTTCCTTAAAGAAGTCGGCCACGTTAACACGGGTTAAACTCAACGCCGCTAAAGGACCATCCCAACCCAAAGAGCCGATCTGCTCCTTGCCGGACATAGAGAGGGTATCAACCAATGTCGTGTGATAGCGTTCCCAACCTAAAGCGGCCATCGTCTTGGTGTTAACGGGTGTCTCGTGTTGATACCAGGGCAGCGGCGTATGGTCTTCTAACGCCACTTGAACGGGCGCAGTCGCCACAGCGACATCGCCTTCAGAGTGTGCGCCGCCGCCGTTGGTAGTGCTACGGCTGATGAAAGATTGGCCTTCATTGGGCGCGAGGGCTTCCCCAAATGCCCAGAACTTGCCCGCAGGCAAACCCGATGCCGGGACACGCTCACGGTATCGCTGGAAGACGTGCCGCTGGATGGCCGGGTAATCCATCACTTCGATGTCTCGACCAGGGATGACTTGCAGCGCGATCTTTTCCCCCGGTGCCATCGGCTTCGGGTCACGCACCATCATATCTAGGGAATACACCCCACGCTCGGAACTAGCAAAGTATTCTTTTTCTGTCTCGCCAAACCACAACGGGCGCAAGCCGAGCGCATCCACGCTGAAGACGGTGGTATCACCTAAACGCGCCGCTACTGCCGCTGGCCCCTGTGCGAATGGGCCGAAGGCTTGCCGCACCTCCTGATACATATGGCTCAGGCCAGGTGTGCCGCTGATGAGATCATGCTCATAGGGCGGGAAGACATATTCCATCGCTTCGATTAAATCCAGGCCGAAATCCATCGCCAGCGCCCGGATAACACGGTCAACATCTTGGCTATCCGACCCATGCGGCGTTAGCTGGATGCCAAGCATGGCCGCTTCCATACGAAAACGGCTGATGGTGTTAAATTCGCCATTGTGCCCCAGGATATTAAACGGTTGGGCACGTTCAAACACCGGGTTGGTATTGGTGGAATAACGCGCATGGCCGAGCGTGACCGTAGAGGCGAAATCCGGGTCGCGCAGTTCCGGGTAGTAACGGCGCAGAATTTCCACTGTGCCTTGTACCTTATACACCACGCTATGCGCGGAAAAGCTGGCGAAATGCACGCCCATATGCTGTTCAATTTGTATCTGGGTCTGGTAGATAATGCGATCAAGGTCAGCTTGCGCGACTTGCCCGCGTAGCCCGGCTAATTGCCAGAATACCGGCTCGTTTTTCTCCGCATTTGGGCCGAGTATATGCCGGTTGATCTTGCCTTCGCGGTCATAGAGGACGTGTAACCCGACATCCGTCATCTGACGAATAATCTCATCAATCATTGAAGGGGCGCGGGTGCGGTCTGCGGCAGGGATAAACAAATGTGCGACCCAAAAATCTTTACTCGTCGCCAAAGAAGAACGTAACCCAGCACGCGCTAAACGCTTCGTCCATAGCTGGCGGGGAATGTCCGTCATAATCCCAACGCCATCACCTTCACCGTCAATGTAACCCGTGCGGTGTCCCATACGGGCTAACCCTTCAATGGTGCGCTTGACGTTGCCGTGTGTGGCCTCGCCACCCTTACGCACCGCGCAGATCAACGCGCAGGCATCTCGTTCGATCAGGTCATCGCGGTGTAGTTCTTCGCCGGGGAGCGGTGTCATTTGTGCATGTTGTACAACATCATTCCGTGTTGGCTTGTGCGACACGTTACATTCTCCTCGTTATTTTTTTCGTCAAAAAGGGTTTTTTGGCTTAGGCAGTCCAAAGTATACCTACTGTAACAAAAAAAACGGGTTTTCCCCCTGGGAAAACCCCCAAAATTGACTCTTAAAGCCTCATGCAACCTGCACAACTTAACCGCCGTATGGATGCCATACCCCCGGCCCGACCAAGTGCCCTAGCCCGGCGATGCCCTTTTCCGCCGCGTAATACGCCTTGAGTGCCGCTAAATCTTCCGGCGTATACTGTGCATACGGCGGATCAGACGACCGCAAGAAAAGATGATCGTACAGAATATGCCGCAACCCCACCCGCGTAAGATCCAACGGCAGATAGGATAAGCTGTAAATATCCGTTCCCGCATCGAGCAAGGGCGGCAGCAAATGCCCCACACGCAACGGCCCCGCCGTGATGAGCACATCGACTTTTTCCAGCCCTGGCGGGAAGCACGCCTCACGCAGTGCGTCATCTTGCGGCGCGGTGCCCTGGGCGACTTGCGCGGCAACCTGGGCGCTGAAGCTCCCGGCGTAATAGCTGAAGTGCAAAAAGCGATCGCCCTCCGGCGTATGTGCCGCGAGATCGCGCACCGCCGCCGCGATCTTCTCGCCATAAGGCGCGGTCGCGTAATCGCCATAACAGCGCACCTGCACGCCATATATCGCATACAAGCGGCTGAAGTCCGCGTTAAGCAACATCCGTTGATTAAGGTCAACCGCCATTTGGATGTACCGTTCGCCGCGTTTAAAGTGATCGGGGAACAGCATCGGCGTGATAATGCGCTTAACGCCGTGATCGTACATCATGCCATAAATGGCGACATGCGCCCGCCCGCTAAAGGTTCCGTAATCATCCGGGTCGGTGATCGCCGCGTGGCCTGTGTGGATGAGATAATGCCGACGGCTGCCATCATCGTTAAACAACACGGTTAATTGACGATCTTGCACTGCCGCAGCGATGCGCTCATCCGGCCATGCCAGCCAATCAGCGATTGTCGGTCTCGCGATGCCGCACCTCCCCGCTGAAGATCGCATACTTTTGCCGTGCGGCGACAATGGCCGCACGGATCATAAATTCCGGCGCATAAAGCGATTTCGTAATCCACAAGCGCGGATAGTGGGTATCATCCACGCTATGCCGCAGATAGTCCCCGCCACGTTTAATCGCCGCTTGGAGTGTAGCATTTGGGTTTGCCGTCGCCCATGTCATCAAGGCCATGATCGCGTAAGCGGTTTCTTCCTGCGTCGTAAACGCCCAACCCCACCCACCATCATCACGCTGCGTTTGCAAAAGCCAATCAATGTGCGGCGTGATGATATGATCCATCGTACCGTGCAAGGTGCTCACTACTTTATTGGTCACATAGTAAGGCGAGGTGTGCCATTTATCCGTCCACATGATCGGCTGATTATTGCGGCTTTCTTCTTCTAATAGCGCGTTGATCTTATACAACCAACGCCTTTTAAGCGGCATATCATCCGCCACATAACGCAATGACGTAAGCAAGCGCACATTGACCATCAATGACGGGTCAAGCTCACCCCGGTAGCAGAAGAAATAATCATCGCCCTCATACGCGGCGAAGACCAAGGCATCCACCGGATACCCACACGCCCGCAACAAGTAGAATGTCGTGTTGGTATCATCTAAATCCACGATGGGCAAACCGGGATAAAAGCCAATGCCGGCTTGATTATCCCAATGCTGATAGAGATACGCGGCGATCCGCTGTACATCTGGGTGCGCCGGCGTGACGACACCCGCATCTAAAAGCACCTCCAGGGCGAATGACATCTCCGTGAGTTCCA
>DAOTTT010000161.1:0-11134 GCA_034437635.1 Anaerolineae bacterium
TTCCATGTGTTCTATCACTGCTGGAATATCCAGGCCATCAGGGTTGTAAATACCGCCATAAACATCGCTCACGGCGACGACTTTAAAACCCTGCTCATAGGCATAGAGCGCGGCATTACTGCCCACATTGCCAAAACCTTGCACAACGATGCTTATATCATCGCCATTGTGTACGCCGTCATGCTTGAGCGCTTCCATCATGCAGATAATCACGCCGCGCCCGGTTGCGACGGTGCGCCCTTGGCTACCGCCGACACCGATAGGCTTGCCCGTCACAATCGCCGGGACGGAGTAACCGACGGTCATGCTGTAAGTATCCATCATCCAAGCCATCATCTGCGGGGTTGTACCCATGTCCGGCGCGGGGATGTCCGACTGTGGGCTGATGATCGGAATGAGTTCCGACGCATAACGCCGGGTCAGGCGCTCAAGTTCGCCCTGGCTCAGGCTTCTTGGGTCCACGATAACGCCGCCCTTTGCGCCACCATAGGGCAAGTTCATCAAGGCACATTTCCACGTCATCCACATCGCCAAAGCACGGACTTCGTTAAGGTCAACGTGTAGGCTATAGCGCAAGCCACCCTTTGACGGGCCTAATACCGTACTGTGGTGTACACGATACCCGGTATACATTTCGAGCGAACCGTCATCACGGCGGACAGGGAAATTAACGGTAAACTCCCGGCGCGGATAACGCATATATTCAACAACATCGTTGCTAATATCTAAGTAACTTACAGCACGATTATATTGTGTAATAGCCGTTTGGTAAGCATCCGGTGTGGTCATCTCTGAAGCGGTTGGAAGCGAAAGAGCGGTAGCCATAAAAAAGGAATCTCCCTCGGCGGTGCCGAAAATTTAATTTATTCTTACAAAGTATATGCAATAATCTGTACTTGCATATACAAATTATGCATATTGCACATTTTATTTCGTGCATTATGCACATTTTATGATGATTTTGACGACAACACAACAGGGAAAAACCAACGGGATGCCTATGCTAGGGCATCCCGTTTTTATTATGAGAGAGCAGGTTGGAGATAGGGCTTAAGATAATGGCCGGTATGACTGACTTCGACACTCACAATTTCTTCCGGTGTGCCTTCGGCGATGATCGTGCCACCGCCATCACCGCCTTCCGGCCCCAGGTCGATGATGTGATCGGCCACTTTGATAATATCGAGATTGTGTTCAATGACGACAACCGTATTCCCTTGATCGACCAATTGCTGAATAACGTCAATCAAGCGTTTGACATCCACCGCATGAAGCCCCGTTGATGGCTCATCGAGGATATAGAGCGTTTGCCCAGTCGCCCGCTTGGAAAGCTCACGGCTCAGTTTGATACGCTGCGCCTCGCCACCGCTTAAAGTCGTCGCGGATTGCCCGATGCGGATATACCCCAAGCCCACAGCTTCAAGCGTATCCAGTTTATTTTTAATCGTCGGGATATTCTCGAAGAAGTCCAGGGCTTCGCTCACGGTCATATCGAGCACATCGGCAATGTTTTTATCCTTGTAGTGGACTTGCAAGGTCTCGCGGTTATAGCGTTGCCCCTTGCACACTTCACAGTCGATGTAAATGTCCGGCAAAAACTGCATTTCGATCTTGATAAGCCCTTGCCCCTGGCAATTTTCGCAGCGCCCACCCTTCACATTAAAGCTAAAACGCCCGGCGCTATATCCGCGCACCTTACTTTCTGGTAAATCAGAGAACAGCGAACGAATCGCATCGAACATCTTAGTATAGGTGCCGGGGTTGCTGCGTGGGGTACGCCCAATCGGGCTTTGGTCAATATTGATGATCTTATCAATCTGATCCACGCCTTCAATGCGATCATGCGCACCGGGGCGCTCACGACTTCCGTTGATGACTTGTGCTAGACGCTTATACAAAATGTCTACAATGAGCGTACTCTTACCACTCCCGCTGACTCCCGTTACACAGATCAGTTTTCCTAGCGGGAACGACACATCGACCGATTTCAGGTTATTCTCTGCTGCTCCGTATAGCGTCAGCGCCTCGCCGTTACCGGGTCGCCGTTGTGTGGGCTGTTCGATCTTAAAGCGACCAGAGAGATAGTTACCCGTCGGACTGTTCTCAACCTGCATGACATCTGCCGGGGTACCTTGAGCGACGACCTGGCCGCCGCGCTCACCTGCGCCCGGCCCTAAATCGAGTAACCAATCCGCAGAGCGCATCGTCTCCTCGTCGTGCTCGACCACCAACACCGTATTGCCCAAGTCACGCAGATCAACCAAGGTATTGATTAAACGCGCATTATCACGTTGATGCAGGCCAATGGATGGTTCATCAAGCACATACAGCACCCCTGTTAAACGGCTACCGATTTGTGTTGCCAAGCGGATGCGTTGGGCTTCGCCGCCGCTCAAGGTGCCAGCCATGCGCGAGAGCGTCAGATAGCCCAGCCCAACATCATTGAGGAAGCGCACCCGCGCTTCGATCTCTTTTAGGATCTGATAGCCGATCTGTTGATCGCGCTCAGATAAAGCCGCGCCCGTGCCATTATTGGAATTGACTTCACCACGTAAGGCGCTTACCCATTGCTTGAGTTCGCCGATGGGTAACGCGGTAATCGCATTAATCGGTTGATCCGCAACAGTGACCGCTAACGCCGCTGGCATCAGCCGATGACCATTACACGTTTTGCATGGTGTTTGTGTCATGTATTCTTCTAGGCGTTCGCGCATAGAATCCGAGCCAGTTTCTAAATAACGGCGGTTCAGGTTGTTGATAACGCCTTCGTAAGTTGTCTGATATTGCCGCACGTCGCCGTAACGGTTGGTATAACGAATTTTGACCTTCTTGTTACCTGTCCCATACAGAATAATATCTTGCTGCTTGCGGGTCAGATCACGCCAGGGCGTGTGAATATCAATGTTGTAATTTTCGCAAACGGCTTCAACCACATTGCGCGACCAACTGCCTTCTTCTAAATTCCAGCCATTCGCATCAATCGCACCATCAATAATGCTTTTATCCCTGTTAGAGACAATCACCGCCGGGTCAAACTCCAAGCGGAAGCCCAAACCTTGGCAATCTGGACACGCGCCAACAGGCGTATTAAAGCTGAAGGTGCGCGGCTCAATCTCCGGGATGCTGCCATGCCCGTTGACACACGCCAGATGTTCGCTGTAAAGCTCATCTTGCGGGTTATCGCGGTCGGTTACATCGTTGATAATCACCACGCCATCGCCTAATTCCAGCGCGGTTTCGATGGAGTCCGTCAAGCGCGACTCAGAGCTACGCGCTTCTTCCGCATCGGGGTCATTGTGCTGACGAATAATCAAACGGTCAACGACGACTTCAATATTGTGGATAACATAGCGATCTAATTGAATGTCTTCGTCTAGCTCACGAATTTCATCATCTGCGCGGATGCGCGCAAAGCCTTCTTTGCGCAGATTATCTAAAACTTTGGTGTGGTTGCCCTTTTTGCCTTTGATGATGGGCGCAAGAATGTTGATACGCGAGCCTTCCGGCATCGCCTTGACCTCATCAACGATCTGTTGGGCGCTCTGGGCGACGACGCGATCCCCGCATACCGGACAATGCGGCACACCAATCCGCGCATAGAGCAACCGCATATAGTCGTAAACTTCGGTCACCGTGCCTACCGTCGAACGCGGATTATGACTAACCCCTTTTTGATCGATGGAAACTGCCGGGCTTAACCCTTCGATTTGGTCAACATCCGGCTTTTCCATCTGGCCGAGGAACTGCCGCGCATAGGCGCTCAAGCTCTCGACATAACGCCGTTGCCCTTCCGCAAAAATAGTATCAAAAGCCAGAGACGACTTCCCTGAGCCGGAAAGACCGCTAATGACAACTAATTGGTTACGCGGAATTTCAACGTCAATATTTTTCAGGTTGTGCTCGCGTGCACCCCTGACGATAATTTTGTCCTGCATAATGATCTCCCAACGAGTACATTGGACATCTGTTCTGTATTATACCTACGAACAGCGCATAGACAATGCTACAAATGCTATATTAAAAGAATGATTCGATTTGATTTGAGAACCAATAGAACCTGTGCGAATCGGTCTATCCACACAGGTTAGACAAGGTGTTATTCGATGATAGGTTGCAGTTCTTCGTCAACGATCACTTGGCCGAGACCACGCACCACAGTCACCCAGGTGCGGCCTGGTTTGAGCGTGATCGGGTCCGGCATCCCGTAGATAAGCTGCAACGCGGAGCCAGGGTTCTCATTTTCGCGTCGCCAGAAGCCTTGATAGAACAAGCCATCCCGCATGACCATCGCCCGGCCCTGCTCCAAGATTTGAATATCCAAAGATTCGAAGTTTGCCCCCGGCGGGAATAAGTCCGGGCGTTCTTCGTGCGGCACTTCGACAACAACAAGATTATCCACCCAGAGTTGCTCACCTGTCGCAGCGTCTAAGTGCGGTTCATCGTCGGTATAACGCAGATACCGTCCGGTTTCTTCGTCATACTGCCAATGGGCGTTGGCTTGTCCCCACCATTCGATATAAACATCTTTTACGGGGCTGCTGCCTTCTGTGCCGGGTTCTTCAGAAAAGGCGAAGCCGCGTGCTTGTAAGCCAGTGTTCACATTACGGCGATCGGCCAGTTCGTACAAAACTTGTGTATCGAGGAAAAGCGTATGCTCGAAGTCGATGTCTTCTGTACGCGGGTCACGGCAGAACCCGGCGTTCTCGCAATTATCACCCTTAAGCGGCGAGAACGTCTGGAATACAAAATCAGACTCCAGGATTAAATCTTGAATCGGTTCGCTCGTGCCGGAATAAGCAAGGAGCGCATTATACATCACGATCAAATAGGTATCAGCCAGACGCGCACTCCGCACAGACCCCACACGATCCGGCGCAACAGAGCGGAAGATCGCCGCAAAGCGCGTCACGCCGCCTTCAGCTTCCATTTCCCAGATGACATCGGCTTGGTTAAGCGCCGTCTGTGGGCGCACCACCGGCGGGAAGTTAGAGATTTTAACGATCAAGTTACGGCGGTTCATCGCCTCTTCATCTGGGTATGGTAAACCCGTCAATGGATTAACGCCCTGTGGGTAGATAAACGGCCCGTTGGGAGTCGGTGTTGGCGTGGCGGTGTTCGTCGGCGACGGGGTAACCGTCGGCGTGTTCGTCGGTGTTGATGTCGGCGTTGACGTGCTGGTTGGTGTCAACGTATTCGTCGGTGGCGGTGTCACCGATGGCGTATTCGTCGGCCCTTGTGGGGTGTTGGTGACGAAATTCGTATTTGGACGCGGTGTATTCGTGACAAATTGCTGATTCGTGCTGACTTCCGACGCAAACGCGGGCAAGACAACCAATGCAGCAACCACCAGAAGACCTGCTACAATAATGGGAGAAATTTTCCGGGGCATGGTATCCTCTTGTGTCGTGCAAATAGACGGCTATGGAGTATAGAGAGATTCCATAGCATTGCACAGGGGTATTTTAAAAGCGTGGGGTAAACGTTGAAAAGGAGAACTATATGGAAAAGCGGCGGATGCTGCTTATATTCGCCCATCCCGACGATGAGAGCTTCGGCATGGGTGGCACAATCGCAAAATATGTCGATGATGGCGTTGCCGTCTCTTTGGTGTGCACGACAAATGGCGATGTAGGCACAATACCAGAGGACATGCGCGATCAATTTGACACCATTTCCGAACTCCGCTTGAGCGAATTAGACTGTGCAGCGGAAAAACTCGGTTTCGATCAAGTTTACAAGTTCGGCATGAAAGACAGCGGCATGATGGGCGCTGAATCTAACCAAAACCCAGAATGCTCGTGGTTTATTTGGGAAAACGACCCAGAACGCCTGATTCGACCGATCACCAAAATTATCCGCGAGCTTCAACCGCAGGTAGTGGTCACGTTTAATAAGTTTGGTGGCTACGGCCACCCCGATCACATCGCCGCACATCATGCGACAGTCGAAGCGTTTAACCGCGCCAACGATCCAGATTACAATACCGATGGCCTATCGCCCTACAAACCGCAAAAACTCTATTTTTTGAACATCCCTGCGTTGTATATTCGCATTGGCATTTGGATGATGCGGTTGCGTGGCAAAGACCCACGCAAAATGGGCGTTAATGAGGATATTGACCTCATTCAAATTCGTAACAACATCGAACCGAACCATGTGAGCATCGACATCCGCGAATATCTCGATGCGTGGGACGAAGCCAGCGCCTGCCACGCCAGCCAAGGCGGGGGCCGCTCTGGGTTTTTACCGCGTTGGTTGCGCAAAATTCTAGGCGCAAAGCAGGGGTTTACCCGCGTCTATCCAGCACCCGCGCAAGACACCATTGATGAACATGACTTCTTCAATGGTGTAACGTGACCCGTAGCCAGCAACAAATTGACGCATTGCTCGATGCAATCGACCTCATCAAGACGAATCAAAGAGAAGAAGCACGGCACATCTTACGCGGACTCATCCAAGAGGATAGCAACTTTGAGGATGCGTGGCTGTGGATGGCGGTCGCAGTCGATTCAATCGATCAAAGCACAATTTGCCTGGATAACGTCTTGCGGGTAAACCCCTACAATACAGAAGCAGCCGGGGCACTCTTCCGGCTGCGAGAAACCGAAATTTCAATCGAAAAACGGCGCGATCGCCTGCGCACCATGCGCGACCTCTCGCTTATTGCAATGTGGACACTCACCATTGGCCTTCTGTTTTTTATGCTGTTTATCCTGACAGTTGCAGGTATGCGTTAAGCGGTACATAACGCTGTGCGACAACTTGCTGACCTTCTCCACTTTGTACCCAAGCGATAAAAGCACGATCAACGCCTTGTGGCTCCGCCAAGCCGACGACAAATATCGTCGTGCGTAAGGGGTATGTCTGCTCGCTGATCGTCTTGATTGTTGGCATGACACCATCAACGGCCAGCGTCCGCACCCGATCATCGACATACGACAAAGCAACATAGCCGATGCTCCCGCGTTCTTGGCTGATGGATTCCACCATCTGTTGGCTGGATGCCGCCAAGCGTGCATTGCGCGTCACATCACGGAAGCCCATCACCATTTGCTCGAATTGGTTACGGGTACCGCTGCCATCTTCCCGGCTAAAAACTTGTATCGTTTGATCCGTACCGCCCACATCTGCCCAAGATGTCGTGCGCCCTTGGTAAATGCTACGCAACTGGTCAAGCGAAAGTTGAGACACATCCACATCAGGATGCGCGATCAATGCGATGCCATCCTGTGCAATAGGCGCAGCCCACAACGTGCTATCAACGGCTAAGTGATTGGTCATGATGTAGGACACATCACCTTGATAGAGTTGGTTCAATCGTGAACGATAATTCGCGTGGTCATTGGCCGAAGGCGCTTGTTCAGCATAGGCCAGGGAGAGGTCTCCTAGCAGGGGTGATACTGCCGTAGTTGCCCGCACATCCGGCATGACAGGCACCGTCGGGGTCGCCGCGGGGATGTTCTGGCTACTACAGCTCATGAGGGTCGTGGTAAGGACGACGATTGCGAGGGTTCGTTTACCGCGTTTCATAAACCTTACGCCATTTGGAGATACCGTTTGAGAAATGCGTCTTGGTACGCTTCCAGACGGCCTTCGATTATCGCCTGACGCATTAAATTCATGTGATTGATCAAGAAGTGGATGTTATGCAAGCTCAAGAGGTAATGGCCTAAAATCTCCTTCGATTTGACCAGATGGCGGATGTATCCACGCGAGAAATTTTGGCAGCAGTAGCATTCACAGCCGGGCTGCACGGGGGCATGGTCGCGCTCGTGGGCTTTATTACCCATGTTGATTCTACCATCTAAGGTCAATGCTGCACCATGCCGGGCGACACGGGTCGGCATCACACAATCGAACAGATCAACCCCACGCAAGACCGCTTGTGCGAGGTCGTCCGGCTCACCCACGCCCATCAAATAACGAGGCTTATTATCCGGGAGTAAGGGGGTTGTGACATCCAATGTATCGTACATTGACTCCTTTGTTTCGCCGACAGCTAACCCACCGATGGCATAACCGGGGAAATCTAACGATTGGAGGAAAGCTGCGGATTGTTCGCGTAGGTCGGGGAATATACCACCCTGGACGATGCCAAACAAAGCCTGTACCGTGTCGTCGGGATGCGCTTGACGGCAGCGAACTGCCCAATCGTGGGTGCGCTTAACGGCACGTTCGACCACATCACGGTCGGTCGGCGCGGGGCATTCATCAAAGCACATGATGACATCAGCGCCGAGGTTTTGTTGTATCGTCATGGAAAATTCGGGCGTAAACCGGAGCTTGCGTCCGTCAATATGACTGCGGAAGGTCACGCCCTCGTCGTCGATCTTGTTGATCTCCGTCAGGCTAAAGACCTGGAATCCGCCAGAATCGGTCAAAATGGGGCCGTCCCATTGCATAAACTGATGCAACCCACCTAGATCACGTACCACGTCATCGCCGGGGCGCAAGTGTAAATGATAGGTATTCGCCAGGACAAGCGATGCGTCCATTTCCACCAAGTCACGCGGGGGAATGGCCTTAACAGTTGCTGCTGTGCCTACTGGCGCGAATACAGGCGTTGGAATATCCCCATGTGGTGTATGGAATATCCCGGCGCGTGCTTGCCCATCAGTTGCAATAACTTCAAACTCGAAACCCACAAAAGACCTCTTAAGAAACGATTAGACGTAGTATGTTACCACGCCTTTATGTTATGCTGCATAATATTTATGGTGATCTCACCTTATACTATAATGCAAGGCAAAGTGGTCGCAAAATGAAGGACGTTTAATGTCTCAACATAAACAACACACAAGTCAACGTTTCGGTGCGACAGCCAACGCTTACGTCAGCAGTGACATCCATGCTAAAGGCCAAGACCTAGATCAAATCATTGACGCAGTTACCCCGCAACCAACATGGCATATGCTGGATGTCGCTACCGGGGGCGGCCATACCGCAGCACGCTTTGCGCAGCACGTCCAGCATGTCACCGCCGTTGACCTCACCGCGCCGATGTTACACGCTGCACGCCGCGCCCACCCTGCACAAAACATCACATTGGTAGCAGGCGATGCCGAGCATTTACCCTTTGCCACACATCATTTTGACGCAGTAGTTAATCGCTTCGCCGCACATCACTTTGTGGATTGTTTTCGCTTTGTAATGGCCTGCTATCGCGTCCTTAAGCCGGGTGGCATCGTGGCCATTGTCGATCAGCTTAACCCGGACGATCAACGCGCCGCACATTATATTGATGCATTCGACCGTCTGCGTGACCCTAGCCATGGGCGGGCATATGCTGATTATGAATGGCGCGGAATGTTGTTGGATGCCGGGTTTACCATCGAAACGGTCACCCACATCCAGACCCCGGCAGGCACGCTCCAGGCGTGGGCGGAGCGTCAACAGCGCCCGCCACAAGTCATCGAGAAATTACACCTTATGCTGGCGCGTGCGCCCCAGGCAGTGCAGGACTTCCTCAAGCCGCGTTTTGTCGGTACACCCCACGCTGATTTTGACCATCAATTTATTCTCATCACTGGGAGAAAACCCGCTCAATAGCGGTCGCTGCCTCCTCTGGGCCGCCTAACGCGATCATGCGTTCCGCGAAGGCGCGGGCAGTACCGTTCATTTGTTCATACTCCAACAACGCCTGTGTCCCTTCCCATAACATGCCCTGGCGCACATCATGCGCGGATAGATTGAGGCCGATCCGCGCATGAGCAACCCGCTTGGCCTGCACACGCTGATCTGCTGCATGGGGGACGACAATCTGCGGGATACCGTATACCGTCGCGTAGTGCGTTGTCCCCATGCCGCCATGATGGATCATCAAGCGGGTACGCGGCAAAACGTGTTCGAAGGGGACAAAGTTCAGCAAACGTGAGCCTTTAGGTAACGCGACGATAAGCTCTTGCTTCTTTTCCGTCGAGAATGGATTATAGCCAATCACAACAATCGGCAGCAGATGTTGTCGCGCTGCGGCCTGTGCGCCCCAGCTAAAAAAGCCCATATCTCCGGTGAACGTCGTCCCAAGTGTGACCAACGCCAACGGCACTCCTTGCGGAATATCGGTCAACCACTTCGGCGGTTCCCCTTGTGCGGGCGATGGTCGTCCGCCGACAAAGATATTCTGCGGCAAAAGCGTATCGCTCTCGGCACTATACCAATCACGGGTGAAGTAACAGATGTGCAAATGTGGGCTGAGAATAGACGGCGTTGGCCCTTTGGAGAAGTTTTCTCCGTTTAAGCCAAATTGCTCTAATAGGCGTTGTATGCGCTGTTGACTATCTGAGCTAAGGTCACGCTGCACCGGGAACAAGTTGTTGAAGTTCAAATCCCCCTGTGCCGGCCACCCGGCAACCACCATCGGCACATTTAACGCTTCTGCCGCCAATGCCGATGCACTCAAGAAAGGATCAGTCACGATGCTGTCCGGTTTACCGATGTCTGCGGCCAGATCAATCAAGGCTTGGGTTGCCGCTCCGACAATATCTTCACTCAGCCATGTATCCAATGCACGTTTATAGCGCAAATTGACGGCTTCCTGAGGTGGGATATTCGTTAGGTCAGGTTGTGGAGGTGGCGGCCATAACCAGCCCGTCTCACTAATCGCCTGGAAAGGTATATTTTGTGCTTCTACCGTCTTACGCAAGCGTTCACCACTAACCCACAATACCTCATGACCGCGTGCTTGGAGCACCTGCCCCGTTTTTAGAAAACCGCCCCAATCCGTATGACTAAATAACGGTGCGGATACCAACCAAATTTTCGCCATTATACCCCCTTTAATCCAGCCAAGCTGGTTTAGTCGTATCGCGTAACAACATCGCCAGCAAATCTTTAGCCCGTGCCCAATCCGATGAGGCTTCCGCTTGCCGTGTATAACGGGCGTGCCATTGACTACGCAACAGCAGCGCATCCACCAATAAATGCCGTGCGCCGATCTGCTCGGCTAAGGTGATCGCTTCTTCGATGTGTGGCGGAATATCATCCAAGCGATTGTCAATGAGCGCATAGCGCACAAACCCCGTGAGCGCCCGCACGATCAAATCTGAACGCTGTGTATTGCGGCCAGCCTCTAGCGCGGCCTGGAGTGAGGCTTGCGCGTCGTCAAGGCGTTTGAGCGAGAGCAAGGTATGCCCCA
>DAOTTT010000162.1:0-3072 GCA_034437635.1 Anaerolineae bacterium
TGTATCGCCGCATTGAGCAAAAGCACGGCAGCCTCATTCGTGGGATGCGCCGTATTCAACGCGAGACACCGCCATCGGATGCGCCGGGACTGTTGTCATTTCGTCATGGCATGGGCGCGATGGTTGACGCTTTTACAGCGCGTTTAACGGGTGACTTGCGCTTGAACTGTGGCGTAAATGCGATGAATAAAGCGGATACCTACACCGTGACCTTGGATGATGGCACCCAAGCTAATGCCCATGCGGTGATTGTGGCGATCCAAGCCCCGGATGCTGCCCGTCTCCTGCAAAACATCGCGCCGGATGCTGCCCATAATTTACGTGCTATACGCTATGCCGGGATTGGCAGTATCACTTTGGCCTATCCGCGTGAGGCTGTCCCTCATGCGTTGGACGCTTACGGTATCGTCATTCCAAGCAGCGAACGCCGCTTGATCGATGGTATAACGTGGTTAAGCAGCAAATGGGTTGATCGTGCCCCGGCTGATGTGGCGTTATTGCGGGTGTTCTTTGGTGGTGCACACACACGCCACATGCTAGATCGTGATGATGACGATGTGCGCTATCTCGTCCGGCGTGAATTGCGTGACGTACTTAAAATTAAGGCGGATCCAATCGCGCATCGCATCACCCGTTGGCCGAACGGCTACCCACAGTTTGATGTCGGCCACCTCAAGCGCATCCAAGCGATTGAAGCGGCCCTGCCGGATGGCGGCGTGCATGTGGCTGGTAACGCCTATGATGGCGTGGGCTTGCCGGATACGATACACCGATCTAAGCGATTGATAGAGTTGATAGTTAACAGTGCTTAGTTTTTAGTTGATACGGATTTTTGAAGACTCTTGACGCTTGCCTGGCTAGAAGTTCGACAACTAAAACCAAAAACGACAAGGATTAAACATGCAGATTACGCAATCTGAGCAATT
This sequence comes from Anaerolineae bacterium, assembly GCA_034437635.1. Lineage (GTDB taxonomy): Bacteria > Chloroflexota > Anaerolineae > Aggregatilineales > Phototrophicaceae > J038. Next base: position 927 of record DAOTTT010000162.1, read on the forward strand.
ATTCCAGCGGGCACAGCAGATTTTACCCGGTGGGGTGAATAGCCCGGTACGGGCGTTTAAAAGTGTCGGTGGTACGCCGCGCTTTGTCGATCATGCTAATGGCGCGACATTCACCGATGCTGACGGCAACACTTATATTGATTATGTGCTCTCTTGGGGTCCGATGATTTTAGGTCATGCGCATCCGCGTGTTGTCGAGGCGTTACAAGCTGCCGTCGCACAAGGCACTAGTTACGGCGCACCCACCGCCATAGAAAACGCCTTGGCCGAGCAAGTCATTGATATGATTCCCTCTGTGGAGATGATTCGTTTTGTCAACAGCGGTACGGAAGCCTGCATGAGTGCGCTTAGGCTGGCGCGGGCAGCCACCGGGCGCGAGAAAATCATCAAATTTGCCGGTTGCTATCACGGCCATGCGGATATGCTCTTGGTGCAAGCTGGGAGTGGTGTCGCTACCTTCGGCTTGCCGGACTCGCCCGGTGTGCCTAGTGGCACGACCACCAATACACTCGTTGCGCCGTTTAACGACCTCCAAGCGGTAGAGGCGTTGTTCCAGCAATACCCGGAAAGTATCGCCGGGGCAATCGTGGAGCCAATCGCCGCGAATATGGGCTTTGTGCAGCCAGATGATGGTTATTTGCACGGTTTGCGTGATCTATGTCACCAGTATGGGGCATTGTTCATCCTCGATGAAGTCATGACCGGGTTCCGCGTGTCTACAGGCGGCGCACAGCTTGCTTATGACCTTGAACCGGATATTACCTGTTTGGGTAAGGTGATCGGCGGTGGTTTGCCAGTGGGAGCTTATGCAAGTAAGCGTGAAATTATGGAGCACGTCGCGCCAGCCGGGACGATGTACCAAGCTGGTACGCTCTCCGGTAATCCGCTGGCGATGACAGCCGGCTTAGTGACCTTGCAGACGCTCATGGAAGACGGCGTATTTGAGTCAATCTCCGCGAAGACAGCGCGACTCGCTGGCGGCATCCGTGCGATTGCTACAGAGCAGGATGTCCCCTTGCAGGTTGGCTACCAAGGGACGATGTTTGGCTTTTATTTCCTTAAATCCGATGATGCAATTATCCGTGATTTTGCGACGGCGAAAGCCTACGCGGATACGGAACGCTTCGCCAAATTCTACCATGCGATGCTGGCGCGTGGTGTATACCTCGCGCCGAGCCAGTTTGAAGCCGGGTTTATGAGCCTGGCGCATACCGACGAGCAAATCGACGTGACTTTGGCCGCTTTTACAGAGGCGATCAAGGCGTAAACACACCGTAGCTATAGCGTGGTGCAGTGCGACGAAAACGCGCTTTGAGATTGGCACGCCACATACAACGATAGGGGGCGTGCGTCAGTTTAAGCTGGCGTTCGTCGCTTATATACCCTTTTGTCGGGCGCAGATAATAACTGCGTCCGCTTATGGCTTGCATGGTAGCATCATCTTGCTGCACCTGTGCGGCGCGTTTGCGCGGGTCACGGTGGATGATGAGACCCAACACAATCAACATGCCGCCTGCATTGAGCAGTGCCTTCGCTTTACGCACCATCGCCACCGGGTCAGGGTATAGATGGAGTCCATGATTGATAATGACGCGATCAAACGGGCGTTGAAACTGCCTCAAGTCGGTGACATCCATGCGGATAGCGTGCCAATCAACGCTGTAATGCTGCTTTGCGCCGAGTCCGTGCGTGGGGTGGTCGCTGTAACCAATCGCTGTAAGGTGATGACCTGCGCGTGCTATGTGATGGCTCAACCAACCGTTATACGCGCCGATTTCTAGTACATCTGCCGGGCTGTTGGGCAAGTGTCGCTTGACGATACGCACATCTTCCGCCCGGATGCGCCATATAAAATCATGATGTGCTAACGCATGAGGCAGAGCATTATAATCGGCGATGGGTTGGTAAGCGCCTTGTGCTTCTCGATGCGCATAGATAGCGGCCATGTGTTCGCGTAGATCATCGGGTAGATGTTGGCATACCCCGTTATGATATGTATCACATGTCTTATAGGGTAATCTGCAAAGATGGCATGTCTTCATCGAAATTATGCGGCGGAAACCACCTGCTTTAGCGGGTGGAGGAAGCCGCTTCTGCTTTCTGCTAAAATCGTAGAATGACTAACAAAATTAAACGAGGACGGCAT
>DAOTTT010000163.1:0-3975 GCA_034437635.1 Anaerolineae bacterium
GGGTTGTTCGATACTTAATCTGTTGTTGCAAACCACAACTTAAGGAGTTTAAACCACAATGACTGAGTTCCGCATTGAGAAAGACTCACTCGGTGAGGTCAAAGTCCCCAAAAACGCTTACTATGCCGCCCAAACCCAACGCGCCGTCGAAAACTTCCCAATTAGCGGGTTAAAGCCCTGGCCGGCGTTCGTCTGGAGTATGGCGACGATCAAGCGTGCGGCTGCGGAAGTACACAAAGACCTTGGCTTGCTGGACGAAAAACTGGCAGATGCCATCATCCAAGCGGGTGAGGAAGTCATCGCTGGTCAACATCACGATCATTTCGTGGTGGATCCGTTCCAAGCAGGCGCGGGCACCAGCCACAATATGAACACCAACGAAGTCCTCGCCAACCGCGCTAACGAAATTCTCGGCTATAATCTAGAAGACCCCAATAAGCCGATCCACCCGAACGATCATGTCAACATGGCACAGAGCACCAACGACACCATCCCAACGGCTATTCGCCTGGGGGCACTGTGGCGCTTGGAAGAACTGATCGACACTTTGCAGCACTTTATCGACGAAAACCAGAAAAACGCCGATAACTGGGATAATATCGTCAAGACGGGGCGCACCCACTTGCAAGATGCGGTTCCCGTTCGCCTGGGGCAAGAAGTCGGCGCATGGAGCAAAGCCATCAGCCGCCAGATCGAAAAAGTGAAGTTTGCCGCTTCTGGCCTGCGTCGCTTGGGTATTGGCGGTACGGCTGCCGGGACTGGATTAAACGCACATACCGAATATCACAGCCACATGGTGAAGAAGCTCAGCGAGATCACCGGGCTGGAGTTAGAAGAGTCGGATGATCTGTTCGAGTCGATGCAATCCATGCAGGATGCGGTGTTCTTCTCCGCAGCACTACGCAACCTGGCGATGGAGTTTACCCGTATTGCAAACGATGTCCGCTTGCTCTCCGCTGGGCCGACCACTGGTATCGCGGAACTCACCTGCCCGACCGTGCAACCAGGTTCTTCGATTATGCCGGGCAAGGTCAACCCTGTTCTAGCAGAAATGCTCAACCAAGCGATGTATCATGTGATGGGCTGCGACCACACCGTCAATATGGCGGGCGCGGCTGGTCAGTTTGAGCTTAACGTGATGATGCCCATCATCTCGCACAACATCAACGAAATGATGCAGGTGATGATCGGCGCAGTGCGTGCCTTTACCGACAAGTGCATCATCGGCTTGATCGCCAATAAGGAAACAGCAGAAGGCTGGCTGTCCCGTAACCCGATCTTGGTGACAGCACTCAACCCGATTATCGGCTACAACAAAGGCGCGGAAGTCGCTAAGAAAGCCCTGGCCGAGCGCAAATCCGTTAAGGAAGTAGTGCTTGAGCTTGGCCTCATGGAAGAAACTGAAATTGACCGTGTCCTTGACCCATACGGACTGACTGAGGGCGGCATTCATAAGTAAACTCAACGTTTCAATTGAGTAGGTCAAAGATATGCAGTATACTAGCCGAGATAAGATGCTTCTCGGCTAGTTTATTTTTCGACCTGGAACAAGGCGACCTGTGACAACACAAAGATTCGGAAAATACGAAACAAAAGAACGACTTGGACGCGGCGGCATGGCCGAGGTCTACAAAGCCTACCATGCGAACCTTAACCGTTATGTGGCGATTAAGGTCCTCCATTCTTTCCTAGCGGATGATGAAGAGTTTTCTGGACGGTTCGGGCAAGAGGCACAAAATATCGCCCGCCTCAGACATCCACATATTGTCCAAGTCTACGATTATGAGTTCGAAGAAGATAGCGAAAGCTATTATATGGTCATGGAACTCATCGAAGGGGAAACGCTCAAGGATCGACTGTTCCAATTCGAGAAGCAAAAAAAGAGAATTGACCTTGAGGAAGCGTTGCGCATCACCCGCGAAGCAGCAAGCGCCCTCGCCTATGCGCACAAAGCCGGCATGATTCATCGCGATGTCAAGCCGGCGAACCTCATGCTAGACCAAAATGATAATGATCGTGTGGTTTTAACCGACTTCGGCATTGCCAAAATCGTCACTGGCTCCCAGTATACCGTAACGGGTGGTTTGGTAGGCACACCGGCGTATATGTCGCCGGAACAAGGCGTTGGGGAAACAGGCGACGAACGCTCTGACCTCTATTCTCTGGGGATTATGCTGTTCCAGATGATAACCGGCACGCTGCCCTACGATGCAGAGACCCCACTGGCGCTAATACTCAAGCATATGAATGATCCGATCCCGTCGATCACGGATTACATTCCGTCATTACCGGAGTCAATCGATCAAATCACCCACAAGCTCATGGCAAAAGAGCCGGATGACCGCTACGCCAACGCAGACGCGCTCATCAACGACATCAGGCAAGCAGAAGAAGCCTTATTTCACACTCAGGATGACACCCCTGTTAACTTAAACGCTGTAGACCTGCGCGAACAAGTACAAGCTGACGACGGTATCGACAGCCCGACAATCCCTTTTAACAACCTGGGGAACAGTGCGGGCAACATGACGACACAAACCCTGATTCCTGTTTCCAAAGATAAAAAGAAATCACAAAAAAAATCTGGTTCTAGCTTATTTGCTTGGGTAGCAGGCATCATCATACTTATTGGTATCATCGGCGGTGGGTATGTCATCGGCGCAAGTTCTGGGGTCTTCCCGGCGGTCGCCTTCTTAGCCAGTGCCACACCAACAGAAACACCATTACCAACAGCGACTGAAACCCCCTTGCCTACCGATACACCACTACCGACAGACACCGCCATCCCAACAGATACCCCACTACCAACGGCGACTGAAACGTCGTTACCAACGGATACACTCGTCCCAACCGATACGCCCATCCCGACGGATACCCCGCTACCAACAGCGACCGAAACGCCCATCCCGACGGATACTGCCATCCCGACGGATACCCCACTACCAACCGAGACATCTTTACCGACGGCGACCCCTAACGCAACGCTCACGCTGGCCGTTGAGCGAACAGCCACCTTTGAAGCGTGTGTTTTCGACTATGCCATCATCGAGCAAACACCAGACGACGGCGAAGACGGTGGATTCTTCCCGACGAACAGCGACTACACACGCACGATCACCTTCTTCAACGCGGGGACATGCCCCTGGGAACGCAACACATCGCTGACGTTCATCGAGGGCCAAGACTTTAACGCGGGACCGCGTATCTTCATCCGCCAACAAGTCGATATTGCACAGGAAATTGAAGTCACATTTGAGGGTGTGTTGCCGCCAGCCGGGAGCATTGACCCGCTCGTAGGCTTCTGGCAATTGCGCACGCCGGGGCAAATCCCAATCGGGCAGCCATTCCAAATCAGCATTCAGGTGTTTGACCCAGGCACGTAAACGCTTTGTACAAAAATCGGCTCTATGTTAGCATCATATGACGCAACGAGAGCCGAAGGAACAGTATTTTGGAACGTCAAACAGCATGGGATATTGTCTGCAAGTTTGTGCAATCTGATAGCTTAAGAAAGCATATGCTTTCTGTCGAATATGCGATGCGAGCCTATGCATCGCATTACGGTGAAGACCCCGATAGCTGGGGACTTGTCGGTTTACTGCATGATTTCGACTGGGAAATTCACCCCACTCTCGAACAACATCCAATGGACGGAGCGCCCATTTTACGCGAACGCGGATTGGATGAGGAAGACATCCGCACGATTTTAAGTCATGGGCCACTGGCAGCCGATGATCGGATTACGCTACGGGATAAAGCCTTATATGCCGTTGATGAACTGACCGGGTTAATTACCGCTGTCGCGTTGGTGCGCCCCAGTAAAGACATCCGTGATGTAAAGATTAAATCCATCCGCAAAAAATGGAAGGATAAGGCATTTGCTGCCGGGGTTAACCGTGAGGATATTGAGCAGGGCAGCAAATGCCTTATCCTTCCATTTTTTGCGGATGGATTTAATCTTTACATCACGGATGT
>DAOTTT010000164.1:0-7118 GCA_034437635.1 Anaerolineae bacterium
GATCTGGCAATCAGACACACTCAAGCGAGAAGACCACACGCTCACCTATTATACCGTCGGCCAAGGCGAACCGCTGATTTGGTTACACGGTGGCCCAGGCGAAAGCCATCACAGCTTAAGACAAGCCGCCGCCCCTCTGCTCAAAGCGTTTCAATGTGTGCTGTACGACCAGCGCGGGTCTGACACATCACGGCTGACGACGTTCAACGCGCAGACGCTGCATATTGACCGCTTTGTTGAAGACCTGGAGGCTTTACGCCAGCACCTTGGCATAGAGCGCCTCAACATCGTCGGGCACTCCTGGGGGGCGATGCTAGCATTAGCCTATAGCATCACCTATCCAGATCATGTCGCCCGGCAAGTGCTCATCAGCATGGGGCCACTTGATCAAACCTTGTCCGATGTCATCAAAGCAAATATGCGTGCGCGACTCAACCGCCACAACCGCTATATGTTGGATGTCCTCAGCGGGCAGCGCCGGGTAGCACGCGCACGCAAAAATGAGGAGGGCTTTCGTAAGATCCAGCAGCGCCTTATGGCAGAGTTTTACGGTCCAGGGTGGTTTTTCTCCCCGGAGATTGCAACGCAATATGTGCAAGATTATCAGGACAATTATCGCTTAAACCCGTTCATCAGTGAGCATGTGATGCCGTCTTGGTATGATATGGACGTGCTCAGTTTAGTCGATGGTTTGCCGGTACCTACATTGGTTGTCTATGGCAGGCAAGACATTGAGCCGATCGAACAAGCCTACTTACTCGCGGAGCGTATGCCGTATGTGCGTATCGCATTAATCAACGAATGCGGGCATTTCCCTTGGCTAGAGCAATCGACCGTCTTCTATAACCATCTAGCATCGTTTTTAGGCATCACCGCCTGACGTATGTTAAAATTATCATCATAAATACTCACCAAAAGCCACGCTATGTGGAGACTTTGACATGCAAACAGAAATCGAGCGGCTGGAACAAGTCATCGCTGTCATTGAAGCGCAGCGCCCGACACTAGGGACGCTCACCGACGAGGCGCTTAGTCCACTCCAGGCACGCCGCAATGAGCTTCAGGCGATCACTACCGCCCAGAGCGCAGCCCAACGCGAAATCACCATGCTTTATTGTGAAACAAACAATTTACAACCGCTGCGGGATGCTGTCCAAGCAGAGAATGGCAACATCCTTAACCCAGAGCCACAGTTGTTTATTGGCATGTTCACCCAAGAGGACAACGCCCGCCAAGCGGCCACCGCCGCGCTAACGGCTCAACAGAGCGCCCCGTTTAAGATCGGGATCGCCAGCGGATTTATCGCCACCGGGCAACTGCGCATGGATACGCCGCTCCTGATGACCGCTAATCAACTGCATCTCATCGCCGCCCCTGGTATGACCGTCATTGAGCAAAACGCTTATCGTCATCTGCGCGGCTTGTTTAACATTGAGGGCGCGGGCGACCGTCAAATCCTACAAAAGACAACGCCCATTTACTTGGTTACCGGCGTAAAAGATCAACCGTTCCGCAGTATGACACGCAGCATCGAAGGTATCGAAACGCGCACCATTGGCCGCGATACCGAACTTGCCAGCATGAAGCAGATTTTTGAACAGACTATCCGGGATAAACAAGCTACCGTCGTCAGCCTTGTGGGGCCGGGTGGCATTGGCAAATCCCGCTTACGCCAGGAGTTTGAAAATTATGTCGAACTCCTGCCGGAACCCATCTTCGGCTTCCAGGGGCGCGGCATGGAGCAACATCAGCATACGCCGTTTAGCGTGCTACGAAACATCTTATTTAATCGCTTCAGCATTTATCTCAACGACGCGCCACACGTTGCGCGTGATAAGCTCACCCAAGGGCTTGCCAACTTCGTTGACACCGACGCGGACGAATATGCAGCCATTATCGGTTATGTCATCGGGCTGGATTTTAGCGATAGCCCTTATTTAAGCGGCCTCCTCAGCCAGCAGGCGACCGCCGCTAACCAGATCAACAACCGCGCCCGCCATTACATCGTACAAATCCTACGGCGCATGGTGGATAAAACCGGCTACCCCATCATCATCTATCTGGAAGACCTACATTGGTCAGACGATGAATCATTGGGGATGATCGAACATATCGTGCGCAATACGGATGATTTGCCGTTATTTATGCTGTCGATGGCGCGGCCTGCCTTGCTGGAACGCCGCCCAGACTGGCTCGCAGATCATGACAACCTCATACGAATTGACCTTGAACCCCTCAGCCGCGAGACAATGCGCGAGCTTGTGGATGAGATCATGCAATTGGTCGAGCGCCTGCCGGACATTCTGCGCGAAATGCTGGCCGGTGGTGCGGACGGCAACCCGTATTATCTGGAAACGCTAGTAAGCCTACTCATCGACAAAGACGTGATCGTCAAAGGGCGTGATTCTTGGCGGGTCGCGCCGGATAAGCTCATTACCGCCACGTTACCGCTTGCTTTGGAAGATGTCATCAACGCCCGATTGGACGACATCACCCCGGAGCAGTTAACGGCGCTCTATCAAGCGGCAACGGTTGGCCGCGCCTTCTGGACGCAATCGCTTAAGCACATCAGCCAGGAGGACGACGACGCTATCGACACACTCATCGCGGATTGGCATAAGCGCGATTTTGTCTATGCGCTCAATGACTCGACGCTGCTAGGGATGCAAGAAATTTTCTTTAAGCATAATGTGTTGCACAACACCGTTTACGACGCAATCCCGGCGACGAGCCGCGTAACCTATCATCAACAGGCCGCCCAATGGCTCGTCAATGCCGTTAGCGCACGCCAAGCGGAATGGGTGACCATCATCGCCATGCACTATCTGCGCGGCAAAGATTATCAGCACGCGGCTGAGTACGCGCTCAAAGCGGCGGATTTTAGCATTAACCGTAGAGCGAGTAAGCAAGCGATTGAGATCTGTCAATCCATCATCCAAGCCTTGCCCGATGAGGGCTATACGCGCATCCTTGCTCGCCTGCAAGAAGCCCTCGGACGCGCCTATCGACTGGGACGACTCTCTAATAATCATCAACTTGCCGTTGATGCCTATCAAGCCGGGCTGCAATTGCTCGAAACAACGAGCGATGCGGAGACACAGGTCAACATCCTTAACGGCATGGCGCTCTGCTATCGCGCCTTGGATCAGATACTACAAGCCCGCGAAGCCTACGATCAAGCGGTAGACATCGCCCACAAGCTCAACGACCGCACTATACTCGCCACCATCGCCCATACCGGTGGCGTGATTGCTCTGGCCGAAGGTAATTTTGAAGAAGCAGTGGAAAGTTACCGTACCAGCCTCGCCCATTATGAGAAATTGGGCGAACCATCCGGCCTCATCCAAACGCTGCTTAACGCAGGGTATGCGCTGCTGCTCAGTGATGCCCCTACACAGGCTATCCCGTTATACAACCGGGCGCTCAAATTAGCGGAGGAAGTGCGCGATTATTGGTCGATTAGTGTGGCATTGCTCAATTTAGGAGAAATCGCCCGTGTGAGTGGCGATTTAGACCAAGCACGCATCCATTTTGAGCGCAGCTTGTCTATCAGCGAGCGCGTGGGCAATGAGGGCAATATTGCCGTTAACATCTTAAACTTAGGTATGCTTGCCCTCAGCACGAGAGCCTACCCTGATGCGCGGCGTTATCTACTGCAAGCTCTCGCCATGACGACCCGCCTTAACCGCATTGAAGACACCTTATACACGCTGACGGCCATTGCCCGTCTCTGGTCGGAGACGGACGACCCCAACAGCGCCATGACGCTATTGGGCTTAGTCGCCAACCATCCCCGCATCGACCACGAAACCCGCCAAGAGACGGATAACGTCACCAAAAAGCTGGAAGAACAGGTCGGCACACGGATGGTTCAAATCGGCATTCAATCCGGGCGGGCGCTCGACTTGAATACCATCGTCAAGCAGATCCTCACCCGGCATCAGGCCACCTAACGCCCTGGGTAAATTAACGGCGGTTCGTCAAACGGACGGATCGACGGAATGGGGCGACCACCTTCGGCGATCCAGCCCCCCGGTTGGATCGTCCCCAACACACGCACCGGCCACCAGTTCATGCCGTCCACGCATACCGCGCCCCCGGTGATTGCCAGCGGGACACCAGAAACCAAGGTATACAGCACGTTGCTCTCGTAGTTGGGGGCATCGCGTAGGTTCTTGGGTGGTCCGCTGCGGTAATAGACGCGCACCCGGTCGCCTGTGCTTAAGCTCAAAGGCGGGAAGCACAGTTCCGGCGTTTCTTCCACGAAGAAAGCGACATCCGTACCGCGTTCAGCTTCGGCCATCCAGCCCGTGTATCGTGCCCCTAATACATCAACCTGCACCCGTCGCCAGTTATAGCCATCGGTACACGTCGGCTCGGTGAGAATAAGTACTTCTGCACCCAGCGGCGCAACCGTCAGCACACGGCCATCTAAACTGGGGTTCTCGCGGATGCGGACGTTATCGGTCAAGTCGATGCGTTCCCCGACGACCAGATCACGCGGGGTAGAGCAAACGACCGGCACGGGATTTTCAAACCCGCGAATGTACACAATCTCGTTGTCTCGCTCTGCCACCCAACCGCTTAAACCCGACGAGGCCACACCCCACCAGATGTAATTATCCGCGCAAACCGGCCCCCCCGTGACGACAAAGGCGCGGTCTTGCAGCAGATACTCCAACAATGGCGATGAAACCGTCGGGTTCAAGCGGATGCTCACGCCGCTGCGTACCGTCACGGTGGCATCCACCACCAGCGGCAGCGATACCCCGCACCCCGGCGCACGCGATGTTGGGAAGGGCAAGCTCGTCGAGATCGGCTCGCCGGGCGCAACTTCCGCCGTAAGGTCTGCCGTCGGGAGTTCCGTCGGGCCACCAATCGGCGGAAGTTCAATCGTCGGTGCCGGGGTCACCGTCACCAACTCGGTCAGCGGCAGTTGTGCTGCTTGTGGGTCGGGCGCTTCCGCCGTCACCATCATAATTATCAGGCCGAAAGCGGCCAGCAGAAAAAGCAAACTCGCAAAAACTTTCAAGCGCATAGATTCACGCTCCTTTCCCCTTTGTAAGCATAGCACATAAAGGAATTGTTACACCATCTTATGGTCAAAAGATGTAAAATGGCAGTAAAGTTATAAAAACATTTGTAAAAGCAAAGGAAAAATAAACCATGCGTATCCTGATTATAGAAGACGACCTCAATCTGCTCAACTTATATTCTAAGTTGCTCAACTCGCGCGGTCATACGACCGATCGCGTCGCCACGTTGCACGCCGCCCAAACGATGATGCTCAAGCGTGATTATGACGTTTGCATCTCCGACCTGCATCTAGGTTTTAAGAGTGATGCGAGCATCGCGGCGCAACTCTCAGAACTCCAGAAGACCGGCACGCACGTTATCGTCATCAGCGGCCAGGACGACATGGAAGACCTTTGCCTTTCCTTGGGCATCCAATTTTATAACAAGCCCATTGATAACACCGAACTTATCCAAATTGTAGAAAAACAGTCCGTCATCTAGGCTATCCGCACTAAAACATCGTATCGCATGGTATCATGGGCGTTCTAGCTTAATCATACAGGACTGCCCATGGAACTTAAAATCATCGCGATGGCGCACGGTGGCTCAGGCTTAGGCCGCCACCAAAAACAGACCATCTTCGTACCCTACACCATCCCCGGCGAAGTTATCGAAGCCGAAGTCACACAAGATAAAGGCCGCATCGCGTTTGCCAAGGGCACACGTCTCGTAGAAGCCTCCGCCGACCGTGTATTCCCAGCGTGCCCACACTTTGGCCCCGGCAAATGCGGCGGTTGCCACTGGCAGCACATCGACTATGCCGCCCAAGCCCTCATCAAGCAAGATGTACTCGCGGATCAACTCGCACGCATCGGCGGCTTTGACGATGCCGACGTACAAGCGATCATACCAAGCGCGGTTGAATGGCATTATCGCCATCAGATGACCTTCTACCGTGATGACAAGGGCGCATGGACATTACCCAGCGAAGACGGGTACTTTGCCATTGATACCTGTCATATTTTGCATCCTGCATTGCTTGATCTGCTAGAGAGCATCGACTTTGACACCGACGGCATCCCCCGCATGACGCTTGTCAAAGGCAGCAACGATGACGACACCATGATTATCCTGCATGTCGCTACGGAAGACGACGCACCCGAACTCGAAGCTGATTTGAATACCAGCGTCAATCTCATTCTGCCGGATAACGAACCTGTGAATCTCATCGGCAGCAGCCATGTAACCTACACCATCGGCGATAACACCTTCCGCGTGACTGCCGGGAGCGCCTTTCGCGCTAATGTCGCCCAAATAGAAAACCTAGTACATATCATCATGGCGCACATCCCGCCGGGTAGCACCGTGCTGGATCTTTACGCCGGGGTCGGTGTGTTGAGCGCCTTTATCGCCCCACATGTTGACCTTGTCACCGTTGTAGAGAGCTATCCACCTGCTGCTACCGATGCGGACGAGAACTTAAGCGCATTCGACAACGTGGACATCCTAGAAGGCAACGTCGAAGACATTCTCGACGCGCTCGACCAAGCCGAGGCCGATTACAGCGTGGCTGTGCTCGACCCACCGACAAGCGGCCTGAGCAAAGACGCACTCGATGGCCTGGGCGATAGCGACATTCCACGCTTGATTTACATCAGCGGGGACCCGGCCACGCTTGCCCGTGATGCCAAACGTTTAGCTGAAAAGGGCTATGTTCTCGGTCAAATTATGCCGATAGACATAAGCCCACAGACGTATCATGTCGATGCAGTGGCGGTTTTTGATCGCTAGAGTAATCGCATTTGGTAGAATTTAAGCCCGCATCGGCTCAAAGCCGATGACTAAACAAAGGCTTGGAAGCCCGTAAACGGGCTAGTCAGCTCGAAATAACATTTTCTACAGCCCGTTTACGGGCTTTGTGGTTCGCTAGTCCCCGGTTTTGAGCCGGGGCAGCTCATTGTAATTACAAATAAGCATATGCAATCGTGGAGTGACTCCCCTGAAAAAAGGTAATCCGGTGCAGAATTTGTTAAAATAGGGCAAATAAAAGCTAATAACCCAAACCGCCATGTATCGCAAAAATGACCAGCACCAACAACAAA
>DAOTTT010000165.1:0-6337 GCA_034437635.1 Anaerolineae bacterium
ATCGGCAAACCACAAATCCCATTTACATATACCTACACCACACGCGATGTCGCTTTATATGCGTTAGGGGTCGGTGCGCCAGCCGATTGGCGAGAACAAGATGAACTCAAGTTCGTCTACGAACTTACAACACATGAGCAAGGCTTCCAAGTATTGCCGTCCTTCGCCGTGATTTATACCTCACAGACCATAGAGGACATTTTATCCGGGCGCATCGGTGATATTGAGTTTAATCCGATGATGTTGGTACACGGCGAACAATCCGTTGAGCTTAAGAAGTCGCTCCCCAAAGAAGGCACGGTGACTTGTCATCCCGTTATCAGCAATATTTACGATAAAGGCAGCGGGATGCTTATTGTCAACGATGTAACGTGCAAAGACGAAAATGGAGAAGAACTTGCGGTATTACGCTCGTCTATGTTTATTCGTGGCTTAGGCGGCTTTGGCGGTGAGCGGGGTACATCAGAAAAGGTCAACGTGCCGCCGGAGCGCGAACCGGATGCCGTTATGGAAGAAGCGACGACGACCAAGCAAGCCTTGATCTATCGTCTCTCCGGCGATATTAATCCCCTCCACGCAGACCCCAATATGGCCGCTATAGGCAATTTTGATCGGCCAATTTTGCATGGACTGTGTACGTTCGGCTTTGCGACTCGCGCCGTACTCAAGCATTTTTGTGATAACGACCCCTCACGCATGGAAGCGATCAGCGTGCGCTTTAGCAAGCATGTTTTCCCCGGCGAGACGCTCATCACTGAAATGTGGCAAGAAGGCGATCAAATCATATTCCAGACGAAGGTCAAAGAACGGGACGAAGTCGTACTCAGTTATGCTGGAGCGCGTATTCGTGCGTAAGCTAGTGCTTGGTCTGCTATTGAGCGTGTTTGTGGTTGCCGTCCATGCGCAGGATGACGATGTTATCCCTTGGATTGCCTACACCACGCAAACCGATGAAGGCGCAATCTTAGCATTGGTTGATGCGGACGACCCCGACAATCAACGCACGCTGGCGACGTGTAATGTTTTGTGCGTGTTTCCCACATGGTCGGCTGATGGTCTACTGATCGGTTACATGGACGATGACCATCTGATTGTGATCGACTTGGATGGCACGGTGCAAAGCCGTGTTACTGTTGACCGGGGGAGCTATGCCTATAACGTCATCCCGACATGGAATGACGATTTAACCCGTGTCGTCTATGCCGGGCGCTTTGATACACAGACTGACATCATCGTTGTGGATATGACGACTGGCGAAGCGGCTATCGTGCCGGAGATTGACTCTGCGCAAGCTCCGCTTTGGCTGGATGAAAATACCATCGGCTTTACGATGGGGCGGCGCATCACTACGCTAGACTTAGATACATTCGACCAAGAGACGATTACGCCCGTCGGTGATCGGCATGATCTCCCGGCATGGTCGCCGGATGGCGAACAAATTGCGCTACGTGTGCAAGTTGGTGAGGATTACGCGCTTGCACACGTAGCGCAATTTGTTACGTGTGCAAGTTGGTGAGGATTACGCGCTTGCTCTGATGAATGCAGATAGCCGTAACGGGCGCATCGTGTTTAGTGGCTTAGTAGAGCAACCAATTTGGTCGCCAGATGGCGAACAGATTGCAGTCGTTTTGTGGCGTGGGCTTTCTGGCGTGCGCACGGATGTTGTCGTCGTGCCAGCGATGGCGGATGCCATGCCGCAGACGGTCGCCGTTGTCGATGTGACGCGCTATACACCAACATGGTCGCCAGATAGCGCACGCTTGGCTTATATCGGCGTAATTGACCCTGAAGCCGATGACCCCGTTTATGGTTTATTCGTCAGCATGTTAGAGAGCGAGCCAATGTTATTGGTTGATGCAATTGCCGACGCGATCCGCGTGACGACGCGCCCGGCGTGGCGGCCTCAATAAGCGCGTAAGATCACGTTAAATAATGCCACATGGCACTAGGGCAGATGGTATGGTGCGTGTTATGGTCTTACATGTAAAAACTTAAAAAAGGATTTTTTATATGACTCCCATACCATCTGATCTTGAGATTGCACAGTCTGCCCAACTCCTCCATATCAATCAAATTGCAGAAAAACTCGGCCTTGACCCTGAAACAGACTTGGAACATTACGGGCGTTACGTTGCTAAAGTGCATTTAAATGTGTTGGATAAGCTCAAAGAACGGCCTGATGGTAAATATATTGATGTAACCGCCATTACACCTACACCGCTTGGTGAAGGCAAATCAACAACAACGGTGGGCTTAGGCCAAGCGATGCAGCACATCGGCAAAAATGCCATCATCACGCTGCGTCAACCTTCACAGGGGCCGACATTCGGCATCAAAGGCGGTGCGGCTGGCGGTGGATACAGTCAAGTTATGCCGATGGAGACCTTTAACTTGCACCTCACTGGGGACATTCACGCCATTAGTGCGGCCCATAACCTGATTGCGGCGATGATTGACGCGCATTTGCATCACGGCAACGCCTTAAACTTAGACGTGCATAATATCCCCTGGCGGCGTGTGGTGGATCTCAACGATCGGGCGCTGCGTAATGTCATTGTCGGCTTGGGTGGCCGTGTAGACGGCATCCCGCGTGAGTCAGGCTTTGATATTACGGTCGCCTCCGAACTCATGGCAATTTTGGCGCTGACGACATCCTTGCAAGATTTACGGCAACGCATTGGCCGGATGGTTGTCGCTTACACGCGGGACAAACGTCCGGTCACAGCCGATGAACTGGGGGCAGCAGGTGCGGCGACGGTGTTGATGCGCGATGCGATTATGCCCAATCTCATGCAGACTCTGGAAAACACCCCGGCGCTGGTTCATGCGGGGCCATTTGCCAATATCGCGCATGGTAATTCCTCTGTACTGGCCGATATGCTCGGTTTAAAGATGGCCGATTATGTCATCACAGAAAGTGGCTTTGGTGCGGATATCGGCGCGGAGAAGTTCTTTAACATCAAATGCCGTGCAGCCGATCTCAAGCCGGATGCTGCCGTGTTAGTCGTGACAATCCGTGCATTGAAGGCGCACACTGGCAAGTACAAAATCATTCCCGGCAAGCCCCTAGACCCGGCCTTGCTGGAAGAAAATATCGCTGATGTCGAAGCGGGCGCGGAAAATATGATCCGCCACTTGGAAAATCTGCGAAAGTTCGGCGTGACACCAGTAGTTGCAATCAATCAATTTACGGCGGATAGTCCTGCCGAGATCGAAGCCATACGCGAGATTGCAGCGGCGAGTGGCGCTTATGGCGTGGCGTTATCCAACCACTGGGCGGAAGGCGGCGCGGGTGCGGTGGAACTGGCCGAAATGGTCGTCAGTGCGGCAGATGACCCGGCGGAATTCCGTTATCTCTATGATATAAACGCATCAATTAAAGATAAGATTGAGACCATCGCCCGCGAAATTTACCGTGCTGATGGTGTGGAATATACGCCCAAAGCAGAAAAGCAGATCAAACAATTTGAGGCGGACGGCTTCGGCGATATGCCCATCTGCATGGCGAAGACGCATTTGAGCTTTAGCGCAGACCCTAAACTTAAGGGCGCACCCACAGGCTTCACCATTCCGATCACAGAAGTGCGGGCTTCGGCTGGTGCGGGCTTTATCTACCCATTGTGCGGCGAGATGCGCACGATGCCAGGGTTGGGCAAGTCTCCGGCGGCGCTCAATGTTGATATTGACGAAGACGGGCGCATCGTCGGCCTATTCTGATACGGTCAATTGACGCAAGATGGCGACATCATCGCCATCGATGGTGGTCAGCCGTTCTAGCTCTGGATAGGTGTAGACTACAATTTGCACTTGATACTCTCCCGGTGGGGCATCCATCGGGATTTTTAATGCGTGGTTATCTGGATAGAGTGTATCAGGTTCCCATGTGCTCGTGCGGCCCAAGCCATCTTGGGGCGGCCCGTCTCGTTGTACGATAGGCGGCGCACCCACAGGCGCAAGCTGCACACTGAGCAGATAATCGCGGTCAAGTGGTGTCTCGGTTCGCCAATAAAGACGCAGCATGAGCACGTCGCCCGGCGTGAGCGTTTCCTGACGTGGTGATACGTAATAGGGTATCGCCAAGCCTGGATTAAAAACGATGTCATTGGGGCGCTCAGTGAGACCTTCCGCGACGGCATAGCTGTTTAAACGCGCTGTCGGGTTGATCTCGATGCGTTCGATAGGGTAGAAACGTTCATACATAGTGCGTTCAAGTACGCGCAGTTCGTTGGGTGCGCCGGGGACTGCATCCAACACAGTCCATATGGTTTCATAGTTGCTCTTCGCCCAGTTTAGCACAAAAACGGTACTGTCTCCTAAAAGATCGTTGGGTGGCATCGTGCGCCATGCTGGATCATTGACTGTCGGGTCGAAGTTCTCGCCGGGGATATACGGTAAGCTGATAAACGTAGCATTACCTTTGTAGGCGTTCATCAATGTGCGACTAAATGTGGTCGCCTGCACTAAAATAAGGTCATCTGCCGCGACATGGTCTTCAATGGCTTCAACCAATGCTAGGGCATCCGTATTGCCTAGAATATAGCGCGGGTCTTTTTTTAACTGTGATAACCCAATGCCAAAAATTATGGGCAAACTTAAGCAAGCAGCACCCGCTAACATGAGATTTTTCTGTCGCCATAAGCTAATCGCCGCTATACCGCTGGCTATCATCGTGATGATTACAACCATCAGCCCTTGATCTGTGCCAATATGCCATGCGACATCCAAGCGGTTGACATCAAACAAGGTGATATGCTGTGGAATAGGCGACCATTGCCATTGCCAAATGCCGCCTTCCCATACGGTAATATTGTTGGCGGCGAGATTGCCATAATGTGTATAAATAGAGACGAGAACGCCTAATAACTGTATGCCTAAGCTCATGATGATAAGGCTAGCCGTGCCAACAATTAAACGCCGATTTTGGCTGATCGCACTGAGCGCGGGGGGGACAAGTAGCATCAAAACCGGGATGAGTGGCAAGGTGTGACGTGCCCCCCAGCTATTGCCACCCCACCAGATAGCGCCTCGAAAACCATAACTCAAAATGACCAAAAGTGTGCCTAGCAAAATAGCGGTAGGTATACGCCATTGTCTATTTCGATAAAGCATAGCGCCACCTACGACGCTCAGGAGAAGAACCGGGGAAAAAAGGACAATGCTCCGACCTGGGCTGACTGTATAACCGAGCAGACTTTCCACCATATATTGCCAAGTGATCTGCTCGAAGAGATTACGGATAAAAGTAATCTGGAAACGCTGAATATTAAGCAGATTGCCTACGAGTGCAATTAGGATGATGAGCGCAATAAAGGCGAAAAATATTCTGATCGTATGCCTGCGTTTTTGTGGTAATGCAATCAATATCAACGGTAAAACCGCAATTGCGATAATAGATTTGGTCAGCACAAGCAATATGATAAAAACACTCGTCAAAATTAATATACGTAATTTGACTAATGAATGTTGGTCAGAACTGAAAGCCGAAATATGCCATGTAATCAATAGTAACCATAAACCAGCTAATGGCTCACGGAAGAATGTACGAGTATACGGCCAAGCCGCAGTCGCCAGCCCGAAGATGATCGCCGTTAACAGGGCTATCTTTAATGTATAGCCTTGATGCAAGACCATATAAAAAAGCATCACCGCCGTCCCCGCAGTGACGAAAATGTTAAATAGCCATACTGTATGTGCTAACCCAATGGTCGGGGCTTGTTGCGCCAGCCAATAAAGTGGGGCAGCTAATATCGGCTGCAAAGGTTCCTGCTGGCTTGCTGGCAGTGGACTGCCGTCTTCCGGGCTAGCGGCACCCAGCAGATCATAGTGAATGGTGATGTCAAATTGACCCCGCTTGACGAAGCTCTCGGTACTGTCAAATATGTAGTTGCCATCATTACTGGTGCGATCACCAAAATAGGTGAGAAAATATATGCTACACAGCAACGCAAATAAACTGAGTGCGATCGTATGGCGGTTCATCGATAGTTAATGCGCAGCTTTTCGCGCTCAGTATCCGGTGTTTGCTGGCGTTTAAGTTCAGGGTAGTAAAATGTGCGGCGTAGCTGCGCGGTGACGTTGTGCTGATCGTAGCCGCGTTTCGTCCCTGTGAATTGCTTGATGCGAAAACGCATGATATTCCACCAGTCTTTGGCGAGTACGCCATCCCTAAGTGCATGACTGTAATCGTTGATGATGTTAAACGTGCTGAGGCGCACGACATCCCACCAAGAAAAATGTGCATCAGGATAAATGCGTTTGAAGGCGATCCCTTCTCGGTAGTAGCGATTAAAAACTTGACGATACGTTTCTTCGTGGACGTGGATAATCTCGGCTTCGG
>DAOTTT010000166.1:0-5948 GCA_034437635.1 Anaerolineae bacterium
AGAAAGATCAGTCCCCCGCCACGAATGAGGAAAAAGCGGGTGATTTGCCACTCTGTCCAGTCGCGTTTTTGCCGGGATGTGACGAAAAAAGCGATGCTGAACCCGGCCAACAAGAAAAAGGTCGGTGTTGCCATGTGGACGATATAGGCGATGTAAGTCTCCAGCGCGGCCCAATTGGGTAATTCGCCAATTTTATCCCACCCAAATACAACGCGATAATCGAAATCAGCGATGCGCCACGCGGAATGCGCGACGAGCATGGCGATCATAGCCCACCCGCGCACGATATCAATAGCTGTCAACCGTTTTGAGGTTGCTTTACTGGCTGTATCGTCTTGCTTGGCGATGCGCTTACCGATTGCTTGTATCTGCATAATTGCCTCTCTCATGAATAATGAATAGACGCTCCAATTATATAGCCGAAAATATTCATGAAGATGACAAGAAAGATAAATTAGGACAAATTTCATATGTCTTCGTTAATTAAAAAGACCGGATTAGCAGTAATCCGGCCTTCATAACGAGTCAATAGCGTTAACGCTTGTTCAGGATTACGCCTTTGACTTCCGCGCCGACATAGGCGAATTGGTCACGCAGTAAGGCTGCATCCGGGGCGTAGGTCGTCGCATAGGAAACTACAATCAAGACGTTGGCCTTGCTTGCAGCGGCGATCATATATGCATCGGAGACGTTCTGGCTCGGCGGGCTATCAACTAGGATGGTGTCGTATTCGCCAGAATTTAGCGCAGCGTCGATAAAGTCCTCGAATAGATCAAAACTGAAAACTTTTACCGGGGCCTTCTCAGATTGTGTGCCACTGGTGATAACGTGCAGTTTGGGGATGCTGGTCTCTTGCCGAGCATGGTGGATGGCACTCAGCATGGCATCCGGGGTGATTTCTTGCGCTTGCAGTAGACCGGCTGTGCCATGTGCGTTATCCAGGCCGAATATCTGGTGAATGCGTGGTTTCCACAGGTCGGCATCAATGAGTAGGACACGCTGCCCGCCTGCCGCGATGGTTGCCGCTAAATTAGCCGCCGTAAATGTACGTCCGTCTTTGGGGTCTGGGCTGGCGATCAAATAGACGTTGGGGGTATCTAACCCATCCCCGGAAAATAACAGGTTCGTCTTGATCTTTCGGTACCCCTCCGAAAGTGGATTTTGCGCGATGTTATCGGGCAAAAGATAGTCTTTTAGATTCTTCCGAACCTTGCCGTTCTTTTTGATTTGCCCCAGAACGGGCATTTGTAGGGTCCGCACGATTTCTAGTTCGGTACGGATGCGCGGATCGAAGTATTCTAAGAACAGCAGTAAGCCTGCTGTTGCCAAGCCCGCCCCACCAACAGCAGCCACCGCGCCGATCAAGATCGGGCTAAAGCCGGAAGACCCACTCGGTAGGGCAGCCGGTTCAACAATTTCCAACCGTCCGACGCGGCTGACCAAACTGAGATACGTATCTGATGTGTTCGCCACGATGCCACGAGAGGTATTCAAGCGCTCCACCAATTCGTTATAACGTGAGCGCAATTGCTCAATCTCGCGCTCATTGGCCTGATTTTCTTGTGCTTCATTGAGTTGCTCTAAGACATTGGATGCTTGCTCTCGTGTGGTGGCGATGGCTTCTTCCACCTCGTTAAGTTGCTGGCGCAGAATATCTAACTGGACTAATTCATCGTCCGTCAGGTTCGAGGGGCTAAATTCGATGATATTCCGGGCGACTTCGTTGGCGATATCAGCAGAGAGTTGGCGGTCACTGGTGGTGGCGCGGATCGCCAAAATCGGGGTATCGGTGATAATCCGCGTGCTGACGGCCTGCCGCAGGCGTGCGACTGACATATCTAGGTCGAGTGTTTCGATGGTGGCTTCTAGAACGCTGGTCGTCCTGGCAAATTCGGCATAAGTGGGCACCAGTAGCAGCGATGTCTGTACATCACTGCGGTCAGTGGCGGGCTGTAAGGCATTCCCCACGAAAATCCGTGCTTCCGCACGATAGCTAGGCGGTTGCCGATCAATGAAAAAATAAGCCCCCCCGCCGAGGAGTAGGGCTACAAGCACGACAATCCAGATGCGTCTGGCAACGTAAAGAACATATTTCGTTAATTCAGGGCCGATCAAGGGCTATCCTCCAGTCGGTAGCTGTTGCTGTTGCACAGTCGCCGGGGTCGATAAGCCTGTGATATACCGGCGAGGTTGGTATTTTTCTGGCTCCTCAATGCTGATTGGCTTATTTAAGGTAAACGCAATCGTCACATAGAGAGTCCAGAAGATGTGATTTATCAAAATGAAGTCTTCTGAGAAGCTGAAGACGAGTAAAAAGCCCATATAGAGGGCGGGCCACAATCCCTCTGGAGTATCGCTAGTACGCACCCTGCGTAGTGCCTGGATAAGTGTGATGGCGAAGCCGAAAAGAAACAAGCCGAGACCAACATAGCCTAAGTTGACGGTGACATCCAGGTAACTGTTATGTGCGGAGCCAGGTTGCCAATTGCTGCGCTCGTTCCATAAGGTGCCATACATACCACCGCTCATATTCCAGAAGGCACCATACCCATAGCCCAGTAATGGCCGTTGCTCAATGGCAAAACGGACGTTCTCCCATAATTCGGTGCGGCCGGTTAAGGTCGGGTCTCTGCCCAGGCTGATGAGAACGGCGTCGGTATCAATATTGGCTGCTGCGTAAGCGGCTATGCCAAACGGCACGGCAAAGGCCAATACCATGATAATGAAAAGTAGTGCGCCCAGGCGCAGCACGCGATAGGCGAAGAACAAGATGACAACGGCGACGGCTGTAATCATTGAAGTCATGGAGATGGACATGACAATCAAGAAACTACACAGCACCGCACCGATGATTTTGAGCTTGTTTTCTCTTGGTGTTTCTGCTGGATAAACGAGAGAGACAATGAGGCCAATGGTCATCACCCGCCCGAACACGTTCTTCTGCGTGAAAATCCCCTCGAACGCACTGCCCGCCATGGCGATGCTGGGCACGGCGGCGATCACGAGTAGACTGGTGACGACATACATAACCATCACAACGCCGATGACCCGCACTTGCTCCCTAAGGGTATATTTAGAGGCAAGATAGGCCGCAAAGCCACTTGTAATGAAAAGTGCTACAGCACGAGAGATAGTCGCACTGCGACTTTCCGACCAGATAGCCGATAGGACGGCAAAGATAATCAATATCAGGATGTGCGGGCTGCGGATGACAACTTTCAGGACGGTCTCAATGTTGAGTAGGATGACTATACCCAGCAGCCCCAGGTAGCCCGCCCGGATGGGGTTCCAGGTAGGGAGGAAATCGCGGAAGCCTTCCGCAATGATGAAGAACCCTAAGATCAGCACGCCAAATTCAAAGTATTTTACAAGCTGACGCTTCTCAGACACAGTTATCGCCTCTAACTCTCCATTTGTACTGCCTGGATGCTAGCAACTGACTATCGTCTAGGGAAATACCCTTTTACTCCTAAGCAGCACATCCCCTTTATAATGCAAGATGTTTATTTTTGCTTAGATTTCGTGTTTATTTGCGCTTATTTGCACCCACTGCCATCATACTTTACAAAGGTGTCATATCAGCATAAAGTGTTGGCTGAAGCTTTTCATAAGTTTTTAGGGATAAAGTGGCCGGAAACCAAACATCGTAAAATCTTGATGGGCGTCTCCCAAAAATTCATGAAAAAAAATGTTTTAGGCTGGATGTATGCTACCCTTTTAGCAGGAGTGCGAATTACATCCCAGGGGCGGAATGACGACTATGGATGCACAACCCAGTGTTCAGGCCGGTGCGCCTGTACAATCCAATTTCATGCAAAAGTTAATTCAGAAATACGGTAAGTGGGGTACCAAGCTCGGCGGGGCTGTTAGCGATCAGGCTATTTTCGCTGGTAGCAATTTCTTGGTAAATATTCTACTCGCCCGGTGGATGTCGCCACTTGATTATGGTGCCTTTGTTGTAGCCTATTCGTGGTTGTTGCTGCCGCAGAACTTCTATGAAGCGCTGTTGACCGAGCCGATGGTGATTTTTGGCTCCGGCAAATATGGTAAGCGTCTACAAGCCTACCTGGGATATGCTTTCTACGGGCATATCGTGCTTTCCGGGTTGGTTGCGGTGGCGTTGTTAATCGGGGCGGTCTTTGTCTATTTCTTTGATTCACAACTGCTGGCTGCCGCTATGATGGGGGCTGGGCTTTCCGCACCGTTGGTGCTAACGCGCTGGTTGACCCGCCAACCGTTCTACATTACATCAAGGCCGCATTGGTCGGCCATTGGCGGCGCGATTTATATGGTCTTCGCGTTGTTTTTCCTCATTATACTCAATTACTGGGATGCCCCGGTCACGCCGTTTAACTACTGTACGACACTCGAAGCGATCTATCCCACTTGTGCGCGAATAAACGACGTTGCCATCCTCACCCCCTTTAGTGCGCTGCTTGCCCTGGGTGTGGCAGGGATCATCGCCAGCACCGTCTTGACCGTCTTTTTGATCCGGCCTAAATTCAAATTGGAATCGGACGAAAGCCTCAATACACGCGAAGTTATCAAAGATCATTGGGGATATGGCAAGTGGGCTAGTGGCATTCGTGTTCTGGCCTGGGTACCGGCCAATGTGTATTACATCGTGCTGCCGATTTTTGTTTCACTGGCGGAAAGTGGGGCGCTGCGAGCTTTGAATAACCTCGTTTTGCCGATCTTTATGTCAATGTCGGCAATTACAGCCATCCTGATGCCGACTTTCGTCCGCACATTTCGATCTTATGGTAAACACGGCCTGAATCGGCGTATGGGTAAGATTGTACTGCTCTCGCTGGTGTTTACGGGTGGGTATTTCGTGATGATCGTCTTCTTCGGCCCCTGGATCATGAATGTACTCTACAACGGCAAATTTGATGACATCGTAACCCTGCCGATTTTGCTGACGATGGCCGCAACACCGTTGTTTATGGGCGTCCGCACGGTGATGGACGCGGCATTGCGGGCGATGGGTGGTGTCCGCAATAGCTTCATTTCTAAGATTATCCCGACGATTTTCACGCTCACGGTAGGTATTGCGCTGCTGGCAAATATTGGCATCCTCGGCGCGACGCTTTCTAATATGATTACCGCTATCCTAGCGATGCTTACCCTGGGGTGGCAGTATCGCCGTGTGGTTGCAAAAGCGGATGAAACGAAAACGGAGACGGAAAAGGAAACGGAGACGGAAACCGCATGATTAGTGTGATTATGCCGGCTTATAATGCCGCGAAGTTTATCAAGCCGGCTATTGAGAGCATCCTTGACCAGACCTATAAAGACCTGGAATTGATTGTCGTTGATGATGGCTCGACGGATAACACGGTTGAGATCGTCAAATCATACGTACAAGAAGATAACCGCGTGAGCCTGATCCAGAATCAGCATGGCGGGGCCAATAAAGCCCGCAACACCGCCATCCAAGCGGCCCAACATCCCTGGATTGCCTGTATGGATGCCGATGATATTGCCCACCCGGAGCGCCTGGAAAAGCAGCTAAAGATGCTGCAAGATCATCCAGAAATTGTCGTTTTGGGGTCTTATATGGAACAAATCGACGGTGAAGGTAATGTGATCGGTCATGGGCGCTTCGGCCCGACCAGCGTCGAAGAATTTAACGCGCTGGATCGCACGCAGCATGTCGCGGTCATCGTGAACCCCACCGCTATTTTTAAGCGGGAGATCGCCGTGAAAGTCGGTTGCTATAATGAGAACATCACCGCCGCGCAGGAGGTCGAATTATGGGATCGGATGTCCGAATATGGCGCGTTGGTCGTCATCCCGGAACCACTCCTACAGTATCGTATTCATGGTGATAGCGTATCGGTCAATAAATACTTCGATCAGCGCATGTATCACAACTTCATCACGGCCCGCTATCGCGCCCGGCAGGAGGGCGAGCAACTGACCCTCGAAGAATTCCTACACGATTA
>DAOTTT010000167.1:0-3205 GCA_034437635.1 Anaerolineae bacterium
TGACCTGAAGTGGAAATGAGCAGATTATGCAGCCAATTTTCGTGATAGACAAAGCCATTGAGTTTGTTGGCTGGTGACTGGTATCGTTTGCGAACTTTAGATCGCGGGCAAAGGTATCACCACATCACGAAGCGTTTATTCTCTGGAAAAGCCTAATCCTTTTCTTGATGCTGCAACCACTGAGAAATAAGCAGGGCAATCAACGCAAAACCGACCAGCAATAAGCCCGTCGCCACAGCGGCATCGACATCGCGCTCTAAGATATTGTAGATAAGAAGTGGCATCGTCTGCGTGCGACCTTGCAGGCTCCCGGCGAAGAGAATCGTCGCGCCGAACTCGCCCAATGCCCGCGCCCAACACAAGACGATACCCGCGCCTAGCGCCCGCGCAGCTAGCGGCACGGTGACTAAAAAGAAAAGCGACAATCCCCCCGCGCCATCGACGCGGGCGGCATCTTCGATCTCACGCGGGACACCCTGGAACCCCACCTGTGCCGCACGGATGTAAAATGGCGCGGCGACAAATGTCTGCGCGATGACGACCGCCATCGTCGTAAACGGCACCGTAATGTCAAACTGCGCCAACACCGGGCCGAACAAACCGCGCCGCCCTAACGTGAGCAGCAACGCTAACCCGGCGACTGCTGGCGGCAGCACGATCGGCAGTTCGACTAGGACGTTTAACAGGCGACGACCGCGAAAGCGCCATCGCGCCAAGATGTAAGCTAACGGCGTGCCAAAACCTAATGTCAAGACGACGGTTACGGTAGTAGTGATAAAGCTGAGGTAAATAGCATCCGGTACGACTTCATCCGATAGCGATTGCCACGCTTGCGATTGCACGGTCTGCCAGGTTAACACAGCGATCGGTACGCTCAGAAAGAGCAGCCCAATACCGCCTAAAATGCCTAAAATTGCCCGATTTACCATCGTGGGGCATCACGCAGACTAATATTGGCGACATTACGCACATGCCGCCGATCTGTAGGGACGATAAGCTGTGGGCCATCCGGCAAGGGCTGGCCGTCCGCATCAGCATAGGCGATCATCACGGGCTGATTGCCTAGTGTGGGGTCAATTTCTGCCCAGGCGACGACGACTTGATCGCCAGCGGCCCCGGTGATGACGATAAACATGCTCAGTTCATCGTCCGGCACGGTGACATCAAGATTAGGCTGAGCGGCGTTGATTAAATCCCACAACAAAACGCCTGTGTATGCGTCCTTCTGGCGGGCGGTAAAATCCTCGCGGAGAGCATCCGCAGTGAGCGTTAACGGCGCGAGGACCTGCCCATCTACCCGCAATGTGCCATCCGTCGGCACCGTGAGCGTATCCGGCAGCGGTGGTATACGCACGGTGATAAACCCCCAGGCGGTTAAAATATCTTGCCCGGTATCGGACAGCACAAAATCAATAAAGTCACGGGCAAGTTCTGGGCGGTCAGTATTATCGGTTATGGCGATAGGATAGGTGGCGATGGTGTTTAATGTGTTCGGAATAGCGAATATTAGCACATCGTTGGCTATATCCGGCGTGACATCGGATTGATAGACGATGCTTGCGTCTGCTTCACCGAGTACGACCTTTGCTGTAGCTTGTCGCACATTGGGTTCTTCTGATACGACATTATTCAACACCGCATCACGGTATGCTGTACCATACGCTGGCTCATCTACCAATCGTGCTAACAGCGCATGGATATAAGTGCGGACTGGCACAGCGGGCGCGGCGAGGATCAAGCGTAGATCAGGGTTTGCCAGATCGTCGAGCGATTGTATGTTGGCGGGGTTATCCGCCGGGACGATGAGCACCAGACGATTACGGGCGAAGGTCTGCACCGGCTCGACGATGCGCCCGCTTTCAATAGCGGCGGTCATCTGCTGTGGGTTGGCGCTGGCGAACACATCCGCCGGTGCGCCCTGGTCGAGTTGGGCGGCTAATGTCGATGATCCGGCGAAGTTGAACAGCACCTCAACGTCCGGGTTGGCTGCTTCAAACGCTGTGCCTATAGCCTCATATGCATCGGTGAGCGAAGCGGCGGCGAAGACCACCAATGTCTGTTGGGCACGTGCCGCGTTGACACTCAACATCAACATCACTACACCCATCAACAACGCTCGACTCATAGTTTACTCCTTCAGCATTTACGTGCGCCCTAGTATAGCGAAACAATGCCCTTTTTGCGTTGGTTTTTGGCAGTGTGAGCATTTGTAGGGGCGGATGGCGTGGCAAGAAAAGACATTCAACAAACAAACTATCGTTGCAGAAGATGTGCTACTACGATGTGCGTGACAAGTTCGAGTTGTCGGCACAGATGGTCGTTGGGGCCTTGGGCAAGGTTGCAGATAGCTACAAACTGGGTAACTACTCAGGTATGCTCTGATTTATATGCTGCCCCGGTTCAAAACCGGGGGCTAGCACAGTGCAGCGCATGTATGCGCCGCCCGTAAACGGGCTAGTCAGCGCGAAAGATCAATTTTATACAGCCCGTTTACGGGCTTCCTAGTGTTTAATGTAGCCATCGGCTTTGAGCCGATGCGGGATATAGGCTTTACCTGAGTAGTTACAAATATCACAGAATCGACAATACAACGGCTTTAGCTTATTGCTGAAAGCAAAGGTTGCCCAGTGGATGATGTGGTGAAGGGTGCATCTCACTTTGGGGGCGGTTGAACTTATGTCTGAACTCAAAATTTCTGAATTGAGCAAATTTGCCCCTAACTTGAAATGCACCCCTCTCTTGGGCATGCACTGGACGAAATGCCGTCTCTATGCTAACATTTTCGTCTATTCAGCATCTATAAAAGGTATCAAGCAGCATGGCTAATCATAAATCTGCATGGAAGCGCATCCGTCAAAACGAGAAGCGCCGTATTCACAACCGCAACATCCGCAACCGTACTCGTACATTCCTCAAGGCGGCACGCGCCCAAATGGATGGAGATAGCGTTGAAGACGCACGCGAAGCCGTCCGCCGCGCCGTGCGCGACCTGGACATGGCCGCGAGTAAGGGCATCGTCCATAAGCGCAACGCCGCCCGCCGCAAGAGCCGCTTGATGAAGCGACTTGCTGCAATGGAAACCAACGCCTAGCGCATCCCGTTAACCGGCCCTGTAAGGTCGGTTTTGTTTTTACTGAGGAGGGCATGATGGATGAAATCCGCAATTTTTGGGGTGATATGCTACAGCCTGTCGCCGCAGACCCCT
>DAOTTT010000168.1:0-5846 GCA_034437635.1 Anaerolineae bacterium
ATGTCTGGTGAAGGTGTCACACCACAAATCCTGTGATTAAGGTCAATTTAGTGTGCGATTATACCGTAAATTGCTGTCAGAATCTGCTACTTGCTTGTTAAAATGATAATCTAGTAGAAAATTGACAAATTCAAGGGGCGATTCTTGCCAACCCCCGTTATAATAGATGTTTGAGAATAGAAACACTGTCCAAACTTTTTGAGAGTGTCCATGTCTAGCAATGATCCGTTAATCGGGAAAAAACTCGGCGACTATACCATCAAGTCTGTCTTAGGGCAGGGTGGGATGGCGCGAGTCTATAAAGGCTATGATGATAAACTTGATCGTTACGCAGCGGTCAAAGTGATTGAGCCAAACCTTATCGCCAGCGAAGACGACGAAGAATACCGCGAGCGTTTCTTGCGCGAGGCGCGTGCTATTGCGCGGCTCAACCATCCGCGTGTCGTCGGTGTATTCCAATTCGGTCAATTGGATCACCTCTATTATATGGCGATGGTTTTCGTCGAAGGGCGTGACCTACGTCAGATCCTCAAGGAATACAACCGACAAAAAAGACGCATGAGCCATGCACAAGTGTTGCGGATCATCAAAGACACTGCCGAGGCGCTTGATTATTCTCATGCTCAGGGGGTAATCCACCGGGATATAAAACCCTCTAACATCATGGTGATGGAAAATGGACATTCCGTACTGACGGACTTTGGCTTGGCCTTAAGTGCGCAGGAAGGCACCATCGGCAATACGTTTGGCAGTGTGCACTACATCGCGCCGGAGCAGGCGGTTTCGTCTAAGCAGGCTGTACCACAGAGTGATTTGTATTCGCTTGGTGTGGTGTTGTACGAGATGTTGACCGGGCGCGTGCCGTTTGAAGATGTCTCCGCGATGAGCGTGGCGCTCAAGCATATCAGCGACCCACCGCCCGCACCGAGTACGCTCAATGCCAACATTTCACAAGAAATCGAAGAAGTCATCATGAAGGCGCTGGGTAAAGAACCGCATCGTCGCTTTGGTAGTGGGTTGGCGTTTGTCCATGCGTTGGAAGGCGCTTTTGCTGTTAGCGATGAAGAAGATACCCATGATGTTGATCTCAATGATACGCCAAAAGGTGTTGAGGAACTGGCACGGGTAGAAGTCGAGGAGATGGACAATGCGAGGATCCAGTCGGCTTCGCCAGAGCCGATCCTCATGCCAGCGTTGGATGCAGCAACGCGCCCTGGTGCTAATGATGCGACCATCACGGATAGTAGCTCACACACAACACCCGGTTCGTTGCCCTTTATGCCGCTGAATGACGACCGTTTGCAACGTAAAGCACAAGCAAAAACCCCATCACGCCGAAGCCGTACTTGGCTTATCTTGCTTTTAGTGCTCTTGCTGTTTGGGCTTTTCGGCGCGTTGATCGCCAGCGGTACACTAGACCTCAACACGATTACTGGTGGCGATGACGATATGACGGAAGCATCGACACCAGTTGTCGCGCTAACGACTGACGAACCTGAAGCGACCGAAGCTATCACATCTACCCGTGATCTCTCCACTGAAACTTTAGACGATCCACCGATGGAAACGCCAACGGACGCGCCGACCAATACCGAAGCGCCCACCAATACAGAAACACCGACCGCAACGGACGAGCCAACCGCTGAAATCACCGCGACACTGGAGCCGACCGTCATCAACCCGACGCAGACCCCGCTGCCGCCCGTTAATGCTGTATCCGTTGATGAGCCGGAGATGTTGCTTCAGTATAGTTGGGAGCAATTGGTTATCTACAATCGGTCGGCTGCGGATGGCCTATATGACGTGCGCCGTTTGAGCTTCCGTGATGTAGAGACGGGCGCACTCTTTACCGAATCAGAATGGCAATACGACCAAGCACGCTGGCGGATGCGGGCACAGTTAGATTGCTTCCAAGTGTTGGATCGTCGCTTTGTAGAACTCACACCGCCTGACTTCTGCCGCTTTTTACAAGCATTTGAGCGCGTTAATACGCCGTTCTGGAGTAGCCCAGAGGGTAAGCAGCAGTTTGAAATCCTTTGGGATGATAACCTGGTTGCGACATGCACAACAGTTCGCGAAGAAAGCGATGATGAATTGCGCTGCGTGTTCGACCCGGTGGCGAATTAGCCTTCGAGTGTAAGCGTCGGGATGGCCGCATCCGGCGTAGCGCCCCCAGCGTTGCCCTGCGCGATGATGATAACGAGCACCAGCAAAATTGCGCAAATAGCAATCGCCGCTGCGATGAGCAGGCGCGGTGGGCGCGTCGGTGTGATGTCGTCGTGTAAGCGGGCGTTGTCGATGAGCCAACGTTGCATCAGCCCCGGCGTGATTTGTAAGGATTGGTCGGCATGGCTGGCGACTAATTCACGATAGCCTAAGCTACGTACAGCCGCCCGGATGCTCGTTAAATCCAGCGGATAATCCGTTTCGATTAACCATTGTTCTAGGCGTTGAATGGTGATTGGGCGCGTGGGGGCAGCATAGAATAAACCGCTGATTCCCGTCAAGACCAAACGCTCATTAAGATCCAACTTTTGCCATCTGGCATAAAAATCAGGTTCAAACGCTGTATATACCCTTTTCTGCACCGCTTTAACGGCTTCGACATCCACCAATTCGCCGCGTGCCGGGTAAAGATAATAACCGAATGCTGACAGAATATCTGGTTGGCCGCCGCTGGATTGCATGATGAGATGATGTGCGTCGTCATCTAGCGCGATGTGAGCACTCTTGAAAAGGTCGCGGCTGGCTTCTGCATCTAGATTCCCTAATCGAAAGACTAAATTCTCTTTGACGATGGGCGCAAACTGTGTCAGGTCGTCATCATAAGCGACATCCGCTGTAAGGATCACCGCGCATTGTGACCCAATTAAACTTTGCAGATAGGCGAATGCGTCGTCAAATGTAAGATGATCGGCATCATCAAGCAGTAGAATAAGCCGTCGATGTCGCCGGATGCCACGATATACAGCCGGTAAATATTGATCGCGCAACCACTCTGCGAATGATGATGTGTCATCATCATTCGCAGTTGCCGGGATGTTAAACGGCGTGAGTGCGTCTTGTAGTGCATCATAGACGGCCTGTAACCATGTTTCCTCATCATCTGGCTTGATCTCCAGCAGCGGTAAATAAACGCCAATGCTGCTATCGTGCATAAAACCGTTGAATTGGTGCAATAGGGCACTTTTGCCACTGTTGCGCCGCCCGACAATTAACGGGGCGAACGGGGCAGCGCCACCCGTAATATGCTGTTGAATGCGGTTGAAGATCATCTGCCGCCCGGCAAAAGGCCGTTGTGAATGTGAGGCAGCGAATGGGTTGTCAGGTGGGTTTTGGTCGGGCATGGCGTTTCTCTACACATGGATGATTGCCCTTGTATTGTACCGCGCTTAGTCTTGCATGTCTTGTTTATACAGGTAAAGCGCATAAATCGGTCCTAATCCGGTCAGAACGATGGTTAGTAAGACGAGGATCATCGCAAAAATTGTAGCCAACATCACAATCACTCCCTTAATTTGAGCTATCTATGCCATTAGACGTTGGCTTATGTGCTGGCGTTCCATTTTGGTGGCGGTATAATGGCCGGGTCGAGTCAATCAGATGGAGGACAGTATGAGCCAGCATAATCGCGCTGTGGCATTAGTTGGTATGCCGGGGTCTGGCAAGACCTTGTGTGCCAAGCATTTAGAAGATCGTGGTTTCTTTCAGTTTCGCTTCGGCAGCATCATCACTGATGAAGTTGAGCGGCGCGGATGGACAATCAACCCGGAAAATGAGCGTGTCGTCCGTGAGGAATTCCGCGCCCAGGATGGCATGGACGCAATCGCTAAACGGGCGCTCCCGCATCTCCAAAATGCGCTGGCTGATCGTCCCAGTATTATCATTGATGGCCTGTATAGCTTCAGCGAATACAAGACGCTGAAGCCCGTCTTCGGTGGAGAATTGATCGTTATTGCCATTGTCGCCTCACGGCATATCCGCTACGAACGGTTGAGCCAACGCCCCGTGCGCCCCTTAACGCCGGAAGAAGCCCAAACTCGCGACATCCAAGAGATTGAAAGCCTTGAAAAAGGCGGTCCAATCGCCATTGCAGATTACACCCTCATCAACGATGGCACCCCGCAAGATTTGTTAGATCAACTTGACACGCTCTTAAAGCAGCTAGACATCACCCCGGTGTAAGTTGCGCCGTGATAAGCCGCCGGAGTTGTTCGGCGGTTACATCACTAATGTTGGTCACGGGGCTATGGGGCATCAAACTCCTAATTGCTTGATGAGCATTTTGCCAATACCGTTGTGCTTTGACCGTATCTCCTTGCTGTTGATAATGCGTGGCGAGCATCACCGTTGCGAGCGGATGATTGCGTTGGCAGTACAGCGCAGCGCGTAGCGCGGTGATGGCGCAGTCGTGATCGTCTTGCTCTTGGTAAATGAGTGCCTGTAAATAATGGCCGTCCGCGTGGAGCGGGTCGATTTCCAGTGCTGTATCCAGATGTGTGAGGGCTTCTTCATAGCGGCGTTGGTCTGTGAGCAGGCTGGCGTAGAAGACATGCGACGGTACATGATAGGGTGTCATCATCAAGAGTGGTTGCACCAAGCGTTGTGCGCGTTCGGCATCGCCATCGTGCAGCGCGTCAACGCTGTTGTTGTAGATGTCGTTGGCGTTTGTCGTCAGTGTTGTTTCAGATGAGCGATGGGGTGGCTTATGTTGCTGCTGACTATCAGCGTGTTGATACGCAAGGCTGGCGGCATCCTGCTGGGCGGTGATGCGCTCATGGGCGGTATGTAACACTTCGGACGGGCCGAGAAACAACCATCCCCCCGGCTTGAGCGCCCGTGTCAGCGTTCTTTCTGCTTGTGCGCGATAATCCGGCTGGAAGTAGATCAACACATTACGGCATAAGATGAGGTCAAATGAGTGGTCAATAGGGGTGAGTAGGTTGTGATAATCGAACGTGACCGTCTCTCGTAACGCGGCTTTGATCTGCCAACCGCCATCAACGGGATCAAAATAAGCTTTTTGGAATTGCTCAGATGTATGCCGGAATGCCCAATCACGGTAAACACCATGCCGGGCGGTCGTGATTGCTTGCTGGTTAATATCCGTCCCGTGAATGTGCAGTTGCCAACGGTCATGATCCGGCAAATGCTCGAATAATGTGATGGCTAAAGAGTAGGCTTCTTCACCTGTGGCACAGCCCGCACTCCATACGGCGATGCTATGGGTGTTGTGCTGTCGCCTTTTGGCGATCAACTGCGGCATGATCGTCTCGCGCAGGCGTTTAAATTGCTGGCTATCCCGCATAAAGTACGTCTCGCCGATGGTCAATTCTGTGATGATGTGTTGCCACAACGCGCCATTGAGCGGTGCCCGCGCCATTTGGTCAACGGTCGCTGCGAGATCGCCTTGTAAGATGTCATCCAGTAACGCCTGAGTATGATGTGCCATCGTTAAGCCCGTGCGTTCTTCGATCAACCGGGCTGCTGTATCATGTAGAGAAGCCATAATCGCTTTCTTTTGGATTTTGAAAATCGCTACGTTAATTATACGCCTAGATGATTTGTGCTAACATTGGGGTTAGTGTTGCGTTGAGCTTTGATTGGTAACCTGCTATACTCAACATGGTTGATTTAGTACCCACGCAAACATGGAGCTACTGCCCGTGCACCGCTTTATACTCTTCTGGTTGACGATTTTGACGCTGACTCTGGCCGGGGTAGTGACCGCACAAAGCACCCAGCCAGAACCCGGTGATCCCCCGGTGGCGGCGCTTATCAGCGTGAGCGAGCCGGACGAAAACGGTATCGTGACGATTGTCGGCGCACAAGGATCGGTCTTCCCG
>DAOTTT010000169.1:0-3031 GCA_034437635.1 Anaerolineae bacterium
ATGTCACTACGGCCATTATCCAACAGAATGAGATAGACGTGCTGCGGGCCGTCGCCATCGTCCGCTTGTGCCGGGCCGTTAATGGCGTTGATGTAGACAGTCATCTTCTGCCCGGTGGCGCTACGGGTGAGCAATTGCATGAGCGTGATGAAATCTTCCCATGTGGGGATGACCTTTTCAATGCCGACGACGGCGATATGCACCGGCGGCACGCCCGTACTCAACCGCGCATTGCCTTCGTTGGTCACGGTGACGATGTGCCCGGTTTCCGCGATGATGAAATTGCCGCCGCTTACGCCAAAATCTGCCGTGAGGTAGTTCTCGCGCAAGGTATCGCGGGCGAACTTGGTCATTTCCTCGGCGGTTTCCGCGTAGGGCATCCCGGCTTTGTCCATCAAAATATCACGGACAGCCTCTTTCGTGCGGTGCATCACAGGCATGGTGATATGGCTGGGGTGGTCGTCCGAAATTTGGATGATGTATTCGCCCAAGTCGGTTTCCATCATGGTAACGCCGTGCTGCTCTAAGAATGGCACGAGTTCGATTTCTTCCGTGACCATGCTCTTGGCCTTCACGCCCTGTTTGAGCGCGTGCTGCTTGCAAATCGCCAGGATATGCGCGTTGGCCTCCGCGCCATCCAGCGCCCACAGCACCCCCCCGCGAAAGTTAGCCTCGGCTTGTTCCAGCAAATCGGGCATATCGTGTAATCCACGCAGGCGGGCGGCGCGTCCCTGCTGCCGGAGATCGGCGCGGGCGGTGGTATCGTCCATCATGGTTTCGCGCCCGACGTTGGCGCGGGTGGTCGCCCGGTCAAGTGCCGTCTGGAGTTGGATGTCATCAATAGCGATGACCGCCGCTTGTTTGAACTGATTAGGGTCGCGTGTTGTCATGGGGCACCTTAAATTATATTGCGCTTTGTAGATAATTATGGCAATTTTGACTTATGAAAGCAAATGATTTTATTTGTTATCTAAATATTATACTGCTTCCGTTTTAATTTTTATGAA
Source organism: Anaerolineae bacterium (assembly GCA_034437635.1). Lineage (GTDB taxonomy): Bacteria > Chloroflexota > Anaerolineae > Aggregatilineales > Phototrophicaceae > J038. The sequence goes on from DAOTTT010000169.1 coordinate 1,008, forward strand.
TTTGCAAATTTTATTTGAAAAAAATAATATTTTATGTTACAATTTATTTAAATGACTCCGCTGAAAGAACTCAAAATATCCCCAAAATCGCGGTTCACAACGGGTCATAAAAGTAAGCTAATGGCTCAAAAATCCGGCAAAATGACCTTTTTTCAGGGGAGTCATATATACAATTGAATGTATTCGATCTAAAGCATGTAGTCTAGGTTAAAGGTCAAAGCCAATATTTGTTTGTAGGTAAGCTTTGACCTTTGCAGATTAAGCGTCTTGCAGGAGAGCAAGTTGAATGATCCGCTTGCCCTCCGGAGCTTTTTTCTTGGGGGATTCTTTGCTGTGTGTGTCACGTCGGGTCTGCAAACTGGCGATACGTTCAGGTAAACCACGAGTCATCTGATTTAATACTTCGCCATAAACCTTGGGGTTTACATAAGGCTTGACATGCTTTTCCGCTAGGTCAACATTCCAATCCAGAAATTTCTTCACCGTTGCTACGTCATGTGATTCGGCAGCTTCTTTTGAAAGTAGGCCATCCGATGCAACATGCCAGAATACCTCTTTATCTTTAAGTGTTGTCGGTTGCTTTTCGCTGAGTTGATGTTGCAATTCGATAATCTTTTGCTGTGCTTCGATTAATTGCGCTTGTAGCAGAGCTTGCTGCATCATCATGCCAAGCAACATATTGCTTGTAACTAATCTCAAGTCAGACATTGTTGCACCTATGCGTTTTCTTCTTCACGGTACATTGTAACCCACGTCCTGATGGTATGGGGATATAAGCCTAAATTATCAAGCATCTCATTAATTTCTTCTTTCCGATGTGTGTCCTCAACTCGCCAAAAATCCGCTTTGATGGATTTTAATTTCTTGATTGCACGAAACACTTTTTCGTTATGAGTTTCTTTATATGCAATTTGCAATGTTGCAATCAATTCGTTGAGATCAGATAGTTCGATAAATGTATTATAACGAAATGACAAATTTGGGCGCTTAGACATAGCTTTTGCCTCTTATGATTAACGACTATAGTCTACATCAGAATGAGTTTTTGCACCAAAAGTTGTTGATCTCAGTATAACACTATTTAGTCTATCTGATGTGAGTTTTTAATTACACCCGCGCCAGTACCAACGCCGCGTTCTGCCCGCCCAGGCCAAAGCTGTTGGAGAGCAACACATTGAGGTTATCCGCATCGCGGGCGGTGTGCGGCACATAATCCAGGTCACAGCCCGGATCCGGGTTATCGAGGTTGATCGTCGGCGGGATGACCTGCTCTTGCAAAATCTTCGTGCCGATGACGGCTTCAATCGCGCCGGAAGCGGCCATCGCGTGGCCGAGCATACTCTTGGTTGAGCTAATCGGGATGTCGTAGGCGTGTTCGCCCAGCACATGCTTGATGGACTCTGTTTCCATCACATCGTTGACCTGTGTGCCGGTGCCGTGTGTGTTGATGTAGTCGATGGCTTGACCGCCAATCCCGGCATCGTTGAGCGCCCGTTGCATCACCAGTTTCACGCCGCGTCCGCTTGGCTCCGGGATGGCGACATGATAGGCATCCGATGACGCGCCATGACCGAGAACTTCCGCATAGATGCGTGCGCCGCGCTTATGGGCCTTTTCCAGCGTTTCCAGCACGACGATAGCCGCGCCTTCACTAAAGACAAAGCCGCTGCGGTCGCGGTCAAAGGGGCGGCTGGCCTTGGTGGGGTCGTCGTCATACGCTTTGGCTAATAAGTGCATCGCGTCGAAGCCGCCGACGGTGTAATCTTGCAGCAGGGCTTCTACCCCACCAGCGAAGGCCATCTCCGCCCGGCCATAACGCAGTAAATCTGCCGCTTCGCCTATGGATTGCGTCCCGGCAGCGCACGCCGTTGAGGGCGCGTTAAGCGGCCCCAGGGCGCGGAACTGCTTACTGACGTAATGCGCGGGCATGTTGACCAGGCCGTTGACCATCGCCACCGCCTGCGGGCGCTTTTGCTGCTCGGATTTAAAGCGATAGGTCGCGTTCTCGAATAATTCGTGCGAGG
>DAOTTT010000170.1:0-6546 GCA_034437635.1 Anaerolineae bacterium
TTCTGCTACTGACTGCAACCGTCTTTTTACTGGGTATGGCACTGTCACGGTTGGGGATGCAAAAACGCGGCTTTCTCAGACGTTTATACGACCTGACACGCTAAGAGGACATCACCATTGACCGACGCGAACACCTACACTGTTCTAAGTGGATCTGCTGCTTTTGTAGACGCTTTACAAGCGGATGTCGCTACCTGTAAGCATAAGCTCTACATGCAATTCATGACGTATGAAGGCGATGCCGTCGGCAAAACGTTCGCCGAACCACTCATCAAAAAGGCGCATGATGGCGCAGATGTCCGCTTAATTGTCGATTATTACAGCGATAACATCTTGAGTGATGTCTATCCGTTTAGCTTCAATCAAAAGCAAGCGTACAAACGCGAAAAAGCCGATACACTGGGCTTATTTAAACGGCTTGAGTCCGTCGGTGTGGGTGTCAAGCGGACAAATCCTTTTGGTCCCTTGTGGGCTTTTTTCTTCTACCGCGATCACAAGAAGATTGTCATCGTGGATAACCACATCGCTTATTTGGGCGGTATCAACATCTCCGAGCATAATTTCGCCTGGCACGATTACATGGTGCGCATCGAAGGTCCCATCGTCCAGCAGATTACCGCTGACTTTTTAGCGACATGGGCGGGAACTCGTGCATCACACCAGCGGACAGATTCACAAAGTGATTATATCGTTAATCAGGGTGTTGGTGATCCAGCGGTGTATCAAGAAATCATCACCATGATCGACAAAAGCCGGCACACCATCATGATCGAATGTCCGTATGTCGTCGGCCACGACATCGAAGCCGCGTTAAAGCGTGCAGCCGAACGCGGTGTAAAAATCACATTGATCGTGCCGCATAACGTCAATATTGTGCTGTTCAAGTGGTGGCTGAAAGCGACTATGCGCTATTTGGATCATCCCAATGTGGCATTCTATGGTTTTACGACTCATGACGGCATGACCCATGCTAAGCTCTATATCTTTGATAATCAATGGGCATCATTTGGATCGCTCAACATCTCAGAGTTGGAAGGTATCGCTCATCGTGAAATCAACGTTTTCAGCCAAAATAAGGCACTCATCGATCAACTCAACACCCTTGCAGAGCAAGACCTCGCGCAAAGCGTCCGCTTAGAAAAACCGACACAATCCGCATGGCGACCGCCCTATACTTGGTTCTATGCGCTCTACATGCTTTTGACCAACATATTGCTCAAAAGCCGCCGCTGGCAACAACGCTTCGGCTAGCACTCTTTGACTGTTTTGGGCTGGTAATCGGGGTTCAGTCGAGTTGCTTTCGTCTTGAATTGGCTCAACTTTGCGATCCAACAGCCCGATCTTAATCCCAAATTCAAATACACTTATAGCATTGTCTCATGTTGGCATGGTGTTTCTCGCCCATTTTGCAATCTTACGATCACTATGATCGTGCAATCGTTTGATTGTCCTTTGGGCACTGGCGCGGACTTCAGCGGCTTCGTCCTGTGCAAGCTGCGTAAGATGATCGCGGGCAGTTGATTCACTGATGATTTTCGCCAGCATCGGCACCGCTTTAAGACGACTGTTGCTCCACTCAGATTCTGCGAGGGCATAAGCTGCGCCGTAGCCGCGTGGATCGTCCATAGCGAAGAGGGCTAATTTCGTGACATGAACTGTGCGCTTATCCGTATGATCGAGAAACGGGAGAATATAATCTTTTTCGGCGTTGAGGTCACCCCATGCAGTGATGGCCGGTTGATGAACTTCAGGTGCAGGGTCTTTAAGGGCGTTGATGAGCACATCATAACGCAGCGGATGATCAGTATAGCCGATAAAATGCACGGCAACACCACGCACACCAGGCGTATATTCATCGCGTGTATAGGGCAAGAGCGCGTCGAACAAAGCGGCATTACGGGCAATTTTCTTGATAACTTGGGAAATCGTGTAAGCGTTGCCCTGTGGGGATTGTGCGAGTTGCTTCATCAATGCAGGGATTACCGCTGCGCCCATCTGAGCTAATTGATCGCGGCTTTGGGGCTGGCTTGCATCATCAATCAGTTGGGCGAGTGTTGCGTCATCTGGGAGCGGAGCAATCATATCGCCTTCATCAACACCCATTGCCTTTAATAGATCTTTGACACCGGGTTGATGAGCGTAGTGGCGCAAATGTGGGATAGCAAGCTCTGGATGGGCGCGTATTTGCGCTCTTGCCTGACTATACCAATGCCGTTTACGATCCCAGTCTTCCGCCGCATAGCCGGATGTCGGCAAATCCAAGGGGATTTCCCCTACATAAGTTAGAACGAGTTGTTTGATTTTACTTTCAATATCTGACATGGTGCAATCTATAAACTTGTTACGAAACCAGATTTTATTTTAGCACAGATCAAATGGTCTATTGACAAAATACACTATTATCGTAAAATTACGATAATGAACACAAAACAAGAAACGCTAAATAAAACTTACAATCTAACGCCCGATGAAAAGCGCCTTACGCAAATGATGAAGGCATTAGGGCATCCCGCCCGGATGCAAATCATTCGCTATTTGAGCGATAATCCGCAATGCTTTACCGGTGATATTGTGCAAGTGCTGCCTTTGGCACAGGCCACAGTTTCTCAGCATCTTAAAGTGCTGCGTGTTGCTGGGATTATCTGCGGGACAATTGAAGGCCCTGCAACAAGCTACTGTCTGGATGATGCGGTTATCGCTTGGTTAAAAGAGCAGGTCAACAGCTTGTTTTAAGTGTCACTTTTTTTTGATTGTTTTATCGTATTTTTACGATTATTAAATCTGGAGCTAAACAAATGTCAAGTTACCCTGTTGCTGTAATTGGTGCTGGCCCTGTAGGGTTGGCAGCAGCGGCTCATCTGCTGGAACGCGGTAAAACCCCCATTGTGTTTGAAACAGGTGCGATTGTCGGTGAGAATATTCATAATTGGGCGCATGTGCGCATGTTTTCCCCTTGGGAGTTTAACGTTGATTCAGCGTCTGTGCGCTTATTAGAGCGTCATGGCTGGCAGATGCCGCCCAAAGATGACTTACCCACAGGTGGCGAACTCGCCACGCAATACATGCAGCCTCTTGCAGATTTACCCGAAATGCGAGCACACATTCAACTGAATACCCGTGTTGTTGCCGTAAGCCGCCGTAGTATAGACAAGATGAAAGATGCGGGGCGCGAAGATGCGCCGTTCGTACTGCACATTGCGCGTGCTGATGGCACAGAAGCATTGATCGAAGCGCGTGCTGTGATTGATGCCAGTGGCACATGGCATCAACCTAATCCGTTAGGGGCTGGTGGATTGCCTGCGATTGGTGAAAAACGCCATGCCGAAAACATTACCTATGGGATACCCGATATTTTAGGCGCGGCACAAGACCGCTACGCTGACCAACGGGTGATGGTCGTGGGTAGTGGGCATTCCGCTATCAATGCCATCTTAGACCTAGCTCAACTAAAAGAAAACTATCCAGACACAGAAATTACATGGACGATGCGTGGCACCAACCTCAAGCAAGTCTTCGGCGGTGGGGGAGACGACGCTCTGCCCGCACGCGGCGCATTGGGGGATCGTGTTAAATCACTCGTCGATGCCGATGATATTACGATACAGTCTCCGTTCCGTATTCAACAGATTAACGCGGCAGATGTCGGCGTTACGGTAATCGGTGATACGCCAGATGGCCTGCAAGCCGTTAATGTGGATCAAATTATCACCGCGACAGGCGCACGGCCTGATCTCGCCATGCTGCGTGAGCTACGCCTTGAAATTGACCCTTCATTGGAGAGTGCGCGTACATTAGCCCCGATGATTGACCCTAATATTCATTCATGCGGGACGGTGCCGCCACACGGTGAATCTGAACTCCGTCACCCGGAAAAAGACTTTTACATCGTCGGCATGAAAAGCTATGGTCGTGCGCCAACGTTTTTACTAGCGACAGGTTACGAGCAGGTACGCTCTGTCGTAGCAGCCTTGGTTGGGGATTACGAAGCCGCGAAGGATGTACAGCTTTGCTTGCCGGAGACGGGCGTATGCAGCACCGATTTTGCCGAGTCTGGTGATGCGTGCTGCGGCACCCCGACGGCAACAGTCAGCTTAGACACGATTAGCGTGGGCGATGTGCGGATCAACGTGCAACCTACATCAGATGCGTGCTGTTAATGGATAAACTATGCTGTTGGCACTGGTCAAATTGAAAGTACGATGCAAGCCCATCGTGAACGCTGATGCCCTCAAACTTCGGCAGAATTCCGATATTGCGCATACCTTCTTGACCGTGTTTGCGATGAACGCCGTAGTAAGTCAGTTCGGGTGTCGAAGCGACGTGCAACCAATTTAGCTTGCCTTTTTCACGCAGCTACGGGGTTTCTTATTCAGACCGTCGCTACTTGGAGGCTTTCCACTGTTGCGACGGTTCTTCGCAAGTTGGTCTTCCAGCGTTTTAATGCGCTCACTTTGTGCCTGAATAATCGCTTTAAGCTCGACAATTTGCCCGCGTAAATCCAAAATGATGTCGATGAGCTGTTCTTTATCCCGTTGTCGGAGTTGTTCGCGTATTTTTTCGCTCTGTTTTTTCGCTGTGTTATCCTGAAATTGTGACATTTGTCACTACTGCGTGATCTCCAGAAAGGCTACACTATATTCAAGCTATTGAATGTAATTAGGTGAGATAGTGAATAGCTACGACAAGACAGCCAGCAAGCTCAAGGTCATGGGACATCCCGTGCGTTTGCAGATTCTGGACATGCTGCGATGTGGCGAAACCTGCGTCTGTCATATCGAGCAGGCATTGGACAGACGCCAGGCGTATATCTCGCAGCAGTTGATGAGGCTGCGTGATGTCGGTCTGGTCGATTCGCGCAAAGACGGTTTGCAGGTGTACTATCGTCTGATCGATGACCAGATGAATGATCTGCTCGATCTGCTGGTTGGACCGCTGACCAGCGATGGATTGGACGTGCTGGACGGCTGTAACTGTCCGAGCTGCTCAACTGTACTGATCACCATGATCGAATAAACAGGAGAAAGCCCCCATGTTAGAAGTCAAAGTCCTCGGCTCCGGCTGCGCAAACTGCCAGAAGCTCGAACGCGAAACCCGTGCTGCACTAGATGGTGCCAGCGTTGTCTATCAACTGACGAAGGTCACCGATTTTGCTGACATCGCCGCCTACGGTGTGATGCGTACACCTGCGCTGGTGATGAATGAAACGGTGCTGTCCAGCGGCAAGATCCCCAAACAGGATCAAATCATGATTTGGGCACGCGAACACGAAACTGCTTAATCAGGGTAACCGTCAGGCTCTGTCTATTGGCAGAGCTTTTTGTCTGTTCATTCATATTCGGTTTTTTGAATATAGGTAAAGATATGTCACTCCATACCCGTTATCTTCCCCGGATCAACACAGATCGCCGTGCCTTTGTTGTGGTCGGTCTTCTGGCAATTCTCTGGGTGATTGCTTACAACAATCTGCAACCTATCGCGGATTGGATCACCTACACGATATTGAACTTCAGTCATGAAAGCCGTCTGGGTGAAGCACTCAATTTTTTCATCTATGATGTGCCTAAAATCTTGCTCCTTTTGTCTGGTATGATTTTTCTGATTACGCTGATACAGACCTTTATCGACACCAACAAAGTCCGTGCCGTTGTTGAAAAACGCGGTGAGGGCGTTGGCAATGTAATGGCATCGCTCTTTGGTGCGATTACACCCTTCTGCTCCTGCTCGTCCGTGCCGCTGTTCATTGGTTTCGTGCAGGCCGGTATCCCCCTGGGCATCACCTTTTCCTTTCTGATTACCTCACCGATTATGAACGAGGTCGCGTTTGTACTGCTGCTGGGACTGTTCGGCTGGGAAGTGGCGCTGTTGTATCTGGCATCGGGCATCACCATTGGGGTTATCGCGGGTTTAATACTCGGACGGATGAAGTTGGAACACCATGTGGAAGAATTTGTCTACGCGATCAAAGCCAAAGGCCGCCAATCCGACCATGCTATCGAGGATAAGCTGACATGGCAGGAACGCTTCAAGGAGGCAGCCGAGAGCACCCGCGAGATCGTTGGCAAAGTATGGCTGTTCGTCATCATTGGCATTGGGATTGGCGCGTTTATTCATGGTTTTGTACCCGAAGATGCGCTCTCCAGTGTAATGGGTGCCGGAGCATGGTGGTCGGTACCAGCGGCTGTGGTGTTGGGCATTCCTCTCTATTCCAATGCCGCAGGCATCATCCCGATTGTGAGCGCACTACTGGGTAAAGGTGCGGCGCTTGGTACAGTGCTGGCGTTTATGATGTCGGTCGTCGCCCTCAGTTTGCCTGAGATGATCATCCTGAGAAAAGTCCTGAAGCCACGCCTGATTGCGATTTTTGTGGGTGTGGTGGCGATGAGCATCATACTCACAGGGTATCTATTTAATCTCATCCTATAATTGATCCCCAATACTGGACCGAGGAGAAATCGAAACATGGACACAACTTCAACAATAAGCTCAGCCTCACAAGATGAAGAGAAAGGTAAAGGGCTAGGGGTTTTTGAGCGCTACCTGACCATT
>DAOTTT010000171.1:0-16525 GCA_034437635.1 Anaerolineae bacterium
GATAGTCAAATTGACCACTTTATGCAAGCTCGCAATGCACCAGCAAGCCAACCAGCATCTAGCCACCAATTGGTGGACGCACCGACAACATGGCGAAATTACAAGAGGCAAGCACCCTCATCAAAGCGCAAAACTATCGCCAAGCGCACCATATTTTAATTAACATGGGCGACCACCCCATCGCGCAAAAATGGCTAAAAAAATTATACGAGATTGAACCGACTTTACGCCCATCAAATTATCGTAATGCAGACGCTGATGATTGGTCGCCAGTGAAGTTCGACTGAGAGTATGCTAGACTCTATGTGGATGACGGAGTAAATGTAACGGTTCACACAACATGTTTTCTAAATTTGACTTTAACATTGACGCGCACCAGGACACGGTGCTTAAAATTTTGCATCAAATTGTTGATGCGTCGGATAAACTACCTAAAGACAAGTTTAATAAGCTCGTGCGGCGCTTCCCCCGGCCAGATGGCGGGTTATACAGCCGCAGCGACTTGATCCGCGCATACCGCACACTCGCCGGGAGCCATGGCCTGCCACCCTATGACGATGAGATATTGGCACGGTTGCGGCGTAAACCCGTTCGCACCAGTTCCGGCGTGACCCCGGTCACCGTGCTGACGAAGCCCTTCCCTTGCCCAGGGACGTGCATCTTCTGCCCGAACGATGTGCGGATGCCCAAGAGCTATCTCAGCGATGAACCTGGCGCACAACGCGCCGAACAGAACGGCTTCGACCCGTACTTGCAGACGTATATTCGCTTGCTCACCTACCATAACCTGGGGCACCCCACCGATAAGATTGAAATTATCGTCTTGGGGGGTACATGGTCATTTTATCCAGAGACGTATCAAATCTGGTTCATCAAGCGCATTTTTGACGCGATGCACGACTTCGGCAAGGGCATAGACCATCGCGAGGAAGTCGAAGCCGCCCTTGCGGGAGCCTCCCAACTGCATCCGCAAAACAATACGACCAATGTTGCCATTATGGGCAATAATCTTCAGCAAAGTTATAATCAGGTGGTGCAGAATATTTACCACGCGGAGATGGTGCGCTCTAAAGATATGGCCGAAGCCATCGCACTAGGTGAGCGCCAACGCTCACCGCTGGATGAGTTCGCGACATGGGACGAACTCGAAGCCGCTCACTTGGAAAACGAAACGGCTGCGTGTCGGTCGGTGGGGTTAGTTATCGAAACCCGCCCCGACCACATCAGCCCGGAAGAAGTGCTGCGCATCCGGCGCTTGGGCTGCACTAAAGTACAAATCGGCTTCCAGAGCCTTAATGACGATGTACTCAAGGCCAATAAACGCGGGCACCGGGTCGCGGCGACCCGGCACGCCGTCAAACTGCTGCGTCAAGCCGGGTTTAAAATCCACGCCCATTGGATGCCCAACCTCTACGCCTCTACCCCGGCGCTAGATGTGGAAGACTACCAGAAGATGTTTAACGATCCTGATTTCTGCCCGGACGAGTTAAAAGTGTATCCCTGCTCGTTGATCGAAAGTGCGGAGTTAATGCAGCGATACGAAGACGGCAGTTGGCAACCATACACCGAGCAAGAATTGCTTGATGTGCTCAAAGCCTGCTTTATGCAAACGCCGGAGTATTGCCGCTTGACCCGCGTTATCCGCGATATTCCCAGTACGGATATTGTCACCGGCAATCAAAAGACAAACTTTCGGCAATTGGTAGAAAACGCCCTCAAAGATGAGGGCAAACGCAGCCCAGACATCCGCGCACGGGAAATTCGCCATCGCAAGGTCGGGGCGGGGGATCTACGATTGGATGAGCAGCACTATAACACCAGTTGTACTGAGGAAGTTTTCCTGCAATTCATCACGCCGGAGCGCGACATCGCCGGGTTCTTGCGGCTTTCTTTGCCGCACAAAGAAGAAACGCCGATCACGCCGGAATTAGCCGATGCAGCGATGATCCGCGAGATCCACGTTTATGGGCAAGCCGTCGGCATCGGAGAGTCTCAACCGGGACGCGCTCAACATCTCGGCTTAGGCAGTCAACTGATTGATCGCGCCGTTGAACTCGCGCAAGCCACCGGGTATAAGCACCTTGCGGTGATTTCCGCGATTGGCACCCGCGAGTATTACCGTAAACGCGGCTTTACGGATGCCAACCTATACCAATTGCGCTCCCTATAAGATCAAGACTCGGTATCAGCGGGCGGGATGGCGCTCATCAACAGCGTAATGGAGATGACCATCCCGCCGTCGCTCTGGCTCTCTACCTGGAATTTACCGCCCATCGCCTCAACGATGTCTTTAGCGGCACGCATCACCAACACGATATTATTGACCAAGTCGGTAACGGTTGAGCGTCCAACGCGCACCACATCCTCCGGCGTGAGACTCACCTCTTTGTCGATCAAATCTATGCGCACGCTGTCCGTGATTGCATTAACATCGAGTTCAACCGCACCCGCTTCTTTAGAGCGCATCATCGTGGCCAACAGTTGCAGCAAGATCAACCGTAATTGTCGTTGATCTGCCCATACGGGCTGAATATTTTTACCCACATCGACGCTCAAGTTAACGGGGTGTTCTTCCATAACTTCGCGCACTTGGCGGTAAATATCCTCCACAATGGGCAGGACGGGCACACTCTCGATATAGAAGCGTTTGTTCTCGATCTCGATATGGCTAATGCCCAACATGGCGTTGATTTGGTTAAGTAGATGGTCGCCATTAGCGATGATATGGTTCACTGCGGCGGATTGCGTGGTGTTCATGCCACCATAAACGCCTTGTAGCATAAAGTCGGAGAACTCCAACATACCATAGAGTGGCTCGCGGATGTTGCTTGCCATAGAGGTCATCTGCTCTAAGCGCATAGCGTTGATCTCTTGCGTGCGCGTGCGCAGATTGTCCGATTCTTTATATAATGTGGAAACTTGCAAGACCAATGCCAATTGTTGTGCTAGGGTCTGTAAGACGGTCATTGTCTCCGTGTTAATCGCCCGTTTTACGCTGCTCTGCAAGTCCAGAACGCCCACGACATTATCCCCCACGACCAACGGCAAGCACACCTCAGATGCTGTATCCGGGAACAACGGATGTTTGATATACACTGTCGATTGCGTCACATCATCAATGTTGACCGGCTCTTGCAGGCGGGCGGCCAACGCAATCGCACTCGTTTTCGCCTGCTTCGGGATCGGGTCAAAGCCATCAGTTAACAAATGGCCATCTTCCATCACGGAGCAGATCATGACAATCTCGTCACTCTGCACTTTAAAGATGTTCGCTGCGTAGAACTGATACCGGCTGCGGATCATCGTCATAATCCGCTGTAAAACATGGTCGGCATCTTCAGGGCTTGTCGCTAACATCGCCCCGTCATGGGTTAATTCTAAGTCCGCATTGAGTTGGAAGTTGTTCTGTGTCGTCGTTTGGAGTTCGCGGGTGCGCTCAGTAATCGTATTCTCGAACGTCTCAAACGTCTCTTGGAATTTCTCACCGACGCGATTAAATGACTTAACGACCTTACCGATCTCATCATCACGCTCATACGCCACACGCCGCGACCAATCCTGAGCAAGCAAGCCCTGCATGGCGATGTCCAAATCCACCATAGGGTTCGTCACGCTCCGGGCTAGATTGCGCGAAACGATAAACGCCACCAGCGCCACAAACAAAATGATGATGATTGCAATCAACACGCTGTTAAACACCGTCTGCTGCAAGTCTTGGAGTGAGAGATACACCAAAACAGCACCCGAAATATTGCCATTATCCGAGATAATCGGCCGCATCACCCGTAGGAAGTTGTCTTCTGTGGTCGTGCGCGTCTCTATGCTGATCATAACCTCTTCGAGTTCGGCCAAGTCTGCGGTGTCAATGTTAAGTGATGGATCCGCATTATCCGCCAACGATGAAGCGATGAGACTCGTCTGACGGTCAACAACCCAAATCGCGGAGACTTCCTGCACGATGCTAATTTCATCAATAAGGCGCGGCAACCCGACCTGCTCATTGATCGAGTCCAGAATACTGGCATTATATCCGATCTGTACAATACGTGGTTGGTCGATGCCATTAACGCCGGCATATTTAAACCGTTGATCGTCAATCTCGCGTACCGTTGCATCTTGGATGATGCTATCACGCTCATTTTGCAAGAGTTGCCAGAAGATATGCGCTTGTGGCTGCTCTTCCGGGTCTGGGCTAAAGGTAAACTCGACATTGCGCAAAGTGCGGATTACTGACTCGCCCGTCTCATCGGTGATCCAAAATTCATCAGCTACTGTGGTATTCGTGATGTCGATAAACCGTTGGCTTATTGTCTCCGGGTCTTCACCAGCGGCTTCTGCCACCGCCACGAGATGCGACGCGATACGCGCCTGTACAATCATTTGCTCACCGAGTTCGCGTTCTACTTGTGCTGGAATATCCTGCACAAACCGCGCACTTTCCGCCACGAGATTAGCGACAATCAGGCCATCAGTACGGCGTTGATCGATCAAGGCGTTGCGTGTATTAAACGCAAAGACAATCGTGGTAGGGATGATGGCGATCAATACTAACGACATCACGACAAATAAAATGCGTCTTTGTAAGCTCATCCGGTGCATTCTCTCTCTATTTGACACAGTCTTTTTTATTTTACCGGACAACCGAGTTTTACGCTCACAAACTGCAAAAATTTCAACTTATGTTAGACTAACCTATGAGACCATACAATCTTGAAGGAGATGCCATGACCGATGATGTAAAAGTGCAACTCGCACAAGTAAAAAAACTCATCGAAGATGAACAATACGAACAAGCACGGCAAATGCTCATGGGCATAAGCCATCCAACCGCCACGAAGTGGTTGGATCAACTCAATGCTAAATATCCCCCAAAAGGCAGTTCTGAAGATCGCGGTAAGCTCAACGAAGCCCAAGCCCTCATCGACCAAGAACGGTTTGACGAGGCGACCCGCATTTTACAGACCATGTCCCACGACCCAACCGCACAAAAGTGGTTATCACGTTTGCAAAATTTAGACCAAGGAGAAGCACACACCATGTCCGACTCACAATTCCCGGCACCGCCGCAGATTACCCCGTTACTCAAAGCGAACATCTTTGACCGCCTCGGCAAGGTCGGCGGCTTGGCGCTGATAGGAGCAATCTTGTTTGGCATCGCCGCTATCGTTGACTCAGTTTTAGAAATCGACTCACAGATCGTCTACGCGATCATCGCAACGGCGGTCACGGCATTGCTGTTTTACGGATTGGCGTTAGGGCTATCCATCGCCTTCCCTAAGTTACAGCGCAACATCTTATTCGCATTTTTTGGCGTTGGTGTCGGCTTGACCCTCGTACTAACGATACTCGGCAGCATCGGCGTGATGGGACTCATCAACCCGGACTCACAAATCCTAACGTTCATCGGACGTTTGGCGGTAGGCTTTGGCATCGCTTATGTATTCTCTAAAGGGTTTCAATTCGTACCACCACAGGGCGAACCGCGTCTATCACGCAATATGATGATCTTTTTGGGCATTGCTATCACCGCGTTGATGTCGGCTACGCTTGACCTACGCACGGTGTTTATTACGTCCTTCGGCGGTGGGCTAGGCTTCGGGGATTTCCTCGGCGGTTTAGTCGTCGGCCTGATTAGTGGTGCAGCACTCGGCGCATTGTTGGCAATCAGCCTTGATGAAAGTGACGCGGCTGCATGAACGACACCTTCCCACTGGCGTTAAGCTACCCCGACCCCCAGACACACATTCGCCCGGTGCGCCATTTTGACGTGGACACCTTGCATCGTGTGTGCTGGTCGGATCGCCCACGCCAGTGGGTTTTTACACTCGTGACCCGCGCCCAGCAGCAAGCCCGGCAAGGGCGCGGGTTTGGCATCGTCGTCACCGGGCAGGATACCCGCGACATCCGCGCTTATGGGCAACTCACGCTGTGGTTACGCGCAGCGGAAATTAGCGATCTCATGGTCATTGCCGCCCAACGCGGGCACGGCCTGGGCACCACCATGATTCAGTATTTGGTGCGTGCTGCCCGCGAGATGCAAGCCAAGCGTGTTGAGATTGGCGCATCCATCGATAACCCTCGCGCTTTAGCCCTCTATCGCCGCTTGGGGTTTATTGACAGCCATCAGATCACCGTGCAGACCGAAACTGCCGGAGAAGAAACGATTCAATACTTAATACTTGACTTTGAACGCTACATGAAATAGCGATTTTTAAACAATGACGACTATTTTAATCACCGGGGCAGCCAGCGGCATCGGCAAAGCGACAGCGCAGCTACTCGCCCCCACCGCTGACCTCATCCTTTGGGACATCAACCAGGACGCTTTGAGTGCCACTGCCAGCGCGTTAAATGCACAATGGGCAACAGTGGATTGCACCGACTACGACCAGATACAAACAGCCTTAAGCACAGTAGAAACTTTACACGCGGTCATCCATTGCGCCGGGGTGCTCAAGACAGGCCGCTTTGAGCAAGTTAGCGCCGCCCAACACGCCAAGACAGCGGCTATCAATCTCACGGGGACGTTTCATGTTGTCCATGCAACGCTGCCTTATCTGCACCAAACACGCGGCCATGTCGTGATGATTGCATCCGTCTCCGCGTTTTATGGCCCGCCGGAATTCGCCACATATGCCGCGACAAAAGCGGGGGTGTTGGGTTTCGCGCAAGCACTCCGCACAGAACTGAGCGATAGTGGGGTGCATGTGGGTGTCGTCACGCCTAATCTGGTCAATACGCCCATGCTCAACGAAGAAAACCGCGCCAATGCTGCCCTCACACAAGCGCAATCGCCATTCCTCAAGACATACGAGCCGGAAGACATCGCCAAAGTCATCCAACGAGGCATGAAAAAACGCCAATTCCTAATCTTCCCGGATTGGCGTTCACGGTTGGTCTACATTTTGACGCGCTATGTGGCGTGGATCGCGCCTTGGCTTATGCGGCAGACATGGCGACAGGCCAAGAAATAAGCAGCTTAATCCCGTCCATCCTGCATCCCGCTCAAATAACCGGATAACCAGCGCATTGTATCAATGGCACTCTGAGGCTCTTGGGAGCCAGCCAGCAATTGCCGCTCGATTTCTTCTTCACGCCGGATGAGGGTGGCTTTACTGCGGCGATCCGCCATATCCGTAATAAGATCGGCCAACTCACGTAGATTTTTTGCTAGAACGCTGCGTTCGTCCGGTGTCAACTCTGCGTCACGCGCATTCAGTTCAGCGCGGAATGTTGCCTGATCCAAGTTTCGCCGCCCCGCGTCGAACGAGTCCGCGAGCGATTGCAAGATACTATACGCCACACTGACCCCATCAGCGAAGTCTTCAAGTGTGCGTTTGCCCATCATCTTACGCACGGCAATCGCCGTCTGCGCGATGTTATGCGCCCAATCCAACGCTTTGACGGCTTCCAAGCGTTTTGCCAATTGCTGCAAGCGGGTAAGCGGTTGGGTGCGGGCAAAGTTACGCCACCACCCCACCATCTGATTACGGGTGGTTGTCGTCCACGCCAAGTTTTGATACAGCTTACGCATTTGGGCAATTTGCTGCGCCTCGTCTTCCAATGCCTCAATGTGTCCTAACATGCGCCGCATAATCGCGCGGGCTGTCGGCTCAATCTGCGCGGAAGACGCGAGATCAATCATATGCTGCAAGGCATCAAACGGCGCATTAAGCGTCGCGTTTTGCTGGAACATACGCCCGATTTGCTCTACGAGAGCAAGTGTCGCCTCGCTATCCCATCCCCGCGCCCCGGCCACACGCAGGTAGACATCCACCACCTGCTGCGGGGTCATCACATCGTTATCAATGAGCGTGCGCGTCATCATCACGATGGATTCTGATGAGATCGCGCTCGCTTGCATACTATCAACGACAAGTTCAAATAAGTTCGCTGGGGGGATCAAATGGGTGCAGATGCGCAGCATCATGGCGCTATCCCCAGCCACAAGCGCCTGCTTGAGCAAGGTTTCCATCGCATCAACAGCTAACCATGCTTGCCCACCGTCGATCACACCTTCTAAAATTACGCTCGGCTGCATTGCATCGGGCAAATCGTCAAAGGACTGATCGCTCGCATACAGTTGCCACACAAAATCAATATTCTCCGGCGTGAAGACTGCCGCAGCCGGGGCATCCTCTGGTGCATCAACCAACGCCCGTGAGAGGACAATCAACGCGAGTTCATGCCCGGTATCAACGGTATCCTCCACAGCCTGCGCCTCATAATCTCGCAGCGCCAAGCCGACCGGGGCTTCCATGTGTGTTAAAAGCACCTCATCTTGCAATAGCAGCATCAGCAAATCCGGCACACGCCGCGCCGTAAACGACAACAAACGACGACCTAACTCGCCGTCCGTGTGTGCGAGTTCTTTCGCCGCTCGGATGCCATCGCGTAAGGTCACGTTAAGCTGATAGGTAGCGGGTTCATTAGCGATGAGCTTAAGCCACGTCATGACCGTTTCCGCATCGCCCTGTTGCTGCAAGACAATGCTCATAGATACCGTAGCGGAAGCGTGTAATAACGACAGCCAACGCTCATCAAAGCCATCGGTTAAGATCGTCCGAATGAAAAAGTAAACGGCATCTGGTTCGTCGCCAAGCAACCGTTCCATCTCACTATTGACCAGATCATTGACGTTTTCATCGCGCTGCATGGCCGCATTCAGGATCGACACGGCTTCGGGGTCGCGTTCTTCCACCGCCAAACGCAGCAGTTGCAACGTATATTGTTCCAGCAAGGGGCCAACTTGTGGCAAGGCATTCGTAAAGACCGATTTCAGCACATCGGCGGGGATATCCTCGCCCAAGGTGACAATCGCATCTAAGCGCAGACGTTCCGCGACAGCGCCCAAGCCCTCCATAAGCGATTTATCATTCATCAAATGCACGGCGATTAATTCCATCGTGCGCAACTGCCCGACAAAAGTCTGTAAGTTACCGTCCCACAAGGCGGCTAAACGCCCCACATACGGCGGCAATTCCAGATTATTAAGCGACTCATCCGTCAATCGCTCGGTTTCTGCGTCGTCATCGCTAAAGACAATCATGCCTTGCGCATTGGCGACCGTCGTTACATTGGTAGCAAAGGTAACTTCCGTGCGGGCGGGCGATGGCAAAAGCATCATCAAGCCCTGCACAAAATGCAACCGATCTTGCACATCAGCGGAAAAACCGCGTATTAACAAGCTGCGTTCATCCAGCAATGCGGCCAATAACTTAAAGACGCGATCCACATCACCATCGTTATAGTCGTTGATGAGCTTGCTAAACAACACCATACGCTTGTCAGATGTCCATGTGGGCGTGGGTGGCATACGCAGCGGTTCTAGTGGTGTATCTTCTGCGGGGATTGTGATACCTTCGCCGATGATTTCTAACAATGCGGTGATGTTACCCGCAACCAGTTGCAGCACATCCGGCGGCAGCAAAACATAGTAAAACAAAGGCTGCTGTGGGTCGGCATCTTGGTAAATGCCAATACCCAAGATAAATTGCCCATCCGAGCCGTTGAACATGCCGACAGCCTGCGTTTTGGCCTGTGTATCCGCCGGGAGCGGATCAAGCGTGACCAAGCTATTGACAAGCTGCGCTACATCAGCAGTTATGCCGGGCGTAGTCGCCAAGATAGACTCTGGCTCGTCAGGGGTGCGGGCACCGTAAATAATGTATTCTAGCTGATCCATGTCAAATGACATACGCTTCTCTACTTCGGCTTAAAACTGCCATCCGCCCAAAGCGGCGATTAATTCGGCATCAGAGAGGGTGTCTGCAAATGCAGCTTGGACAGCTTGCAGTGTCGTCGTGAGTGAATTGGTCACTTGGCCGCCATCCACTGGGGTGACGATCAAGCGAACCGAAACCGGCAATGTGTCTGACGGCTCAAAGTCGCTTATTATCGAAAGTACAGATGTCGCTACCGCGTCAATGTCATCGTTAAACCCACCAGCGACAACAAACGCAATTTCAGTTTGCAGCGCATAGGACGTGATGATTGCGCCATCAGCGTCAAGGCATTGCTCCCCAAACGTAGAAACATCGACCGCCGCGACATACGCATCGGGCAACTCTAACTCAGCAATGGCCGCTTGCAAAGGTTGAGTCAAATCATCCTGTGGCATCGTGTAATCACGCAAAGTCGCACAAGCGGCGGCTTCCGCCGTCGCCTCCGGCGCGATCACAGTTGACGGCGCATCGTCCGCCGTTGATGGCAACGGCGCACCCCACGCGATAATCATCATCAACCCAACAAAGCCGATTAAAATCACCACGATGAGATAAGCAACATTGCGGTTCGCATCCTGCATAAAACCCTCGTCGTATTTTCTGCCCTAGCGGGCTGATTATACCGCAGTGTGGAAATGCGGCAATACATCGCGTGCGATCAATTCCAAGCCCTGCATATCATCTTGGTCGATCCACTGCAACATAAACCGCTCGACACCAGCATCGACCAATGCGCCAATTTGATCCACCCACATAGACGCAGTACCGACAATCAACCCACGCTCGCGCAGCGTTTCAACCGTCCAATTGTGATCTGATCGGGCGTTGCGTTCGTCCAATTGCCGGTTTAAATCGGCCTCATCGCGTGCAAAGACCGTGCCAGTCATCAAAGACCGCTTGACATCAGCCGCAGCGCGTCCCTGCTTCGTCAAATAGCCATCAAGCAGGGCAGCACGTTCTTTGTATGTATCTAGCGGCAGATAAACCGCGTTCCATTCGTCTGCATAGCGGGCGACAAGCGGCAGCGTCTTTTGGGGACCGTTGCCACCAATGAGGATCGGCGGGCCACCCGCACGCCGGGGACGCGGCAATAACTGCGCCTCATTCAAGCTGAAGTGTTCACCATCATAACTGACTGCATCCGCCTGATGATATAACAAACGGGTGATTTCCAGTGCATCCTCTAACATAGCATAACGGGTGGGGAAGTCATAGAACGGGATGCCAAATTTATCGTGTTCGCGCTCCTGCCAGCCTGCCCCCAGGCCCAAAACCAGCCGCCCATCGCTGAGGTCGTCAACCTGTGTGGCCATGCGTGCGGTCAAGGCCGGTTGGCGAAACGTAACCGGCGCAACCAACGGCCCGAACTCGATACGATTGGTGTGCGTCGCAGCGAATGTCAGCGATACCCATAGCTCTAAAGAGTCCTTGTCTTCGCCGCTGGCATTGGTGTAATGGTCACTGCGGAACACCGACTGAAAACCAAGTTCTTCCGCCGCAGTGAGGATACGCACCCAACGCTCCCAGTTTAGGCCATCTTGCCCTTCGATCATGATACCAATTTGTGCCATTATGTCGTCTCCTTACGGTTTATTTGTCGATAGAGTTCTAGGACGATCACCGCAACCGGGATGATCCACGCAAATTTTTGCGACCAAGTATATTGTGCCTCCGGGAAAGCAATCATCGGTATAAGCGGCACCCAACTGATCGCCAGCATCCAACGGTTATTCGTCATCGTCATCAATGTAGTGCAGTGATAATTAGCAAAGTAAGGGCTACCTAGCAATGTCGCTGCCGCAAACAGGCGCAACCGCGCTAAGTGGCTTATATCACGCGGCCAGAGCGCGAACACCCAGGCAATCAAACTCAACGGGAAGAACACCGACGCATTAAAAAAGCGCGTCTGTGGGCTGAGCGTTTCCAGGCTATCGAGCCAGTAGCTGATCCAACCCGGATACGCGAGCATACTTAGCAAGAGCAAACCGGATGCGGACACAGCCGCCCACAATAACGGCTGCACGCCGCCTTGTCGATACGCCCACCAGATATATAACACCACAATCCCATACCCCACCTGCACTTTTATCAGCAAGAAGACCAATGCCACCCCTAGCGCCACCGGATGCCAGCGGCGATGAATGACCAACCACCCTAGCGCCACACCCACCAACGGAAAAATCTCGATCTGACCATGCCAAATCATCCACAAAAAGGGGAAGCTCGAGAAGACAATCCACCAGCGTGTATTTAAGACACATGTCGTCCAACGAGTAGCGGCAATCGTCAACACCACTAACGCGGTCCAACGCAAAGGCGATGGAAACGGTGGCAACAAATTGATTGGCTCGAAAAACAATTGTGCGATGCCGGGCGCTGTCGTTGTAGGCTGCCAGGGACGCAGATAATAATTAAAGCTGTCATAACCACCGGGGAGCATTAGCGTCATTGCGATAAAGCCGAACGATAAGCCAAGAAAAATCGCCAGAGCGCGTGCGTTCGACTCCGTCTTTTGTTCCATAGAGCGCCTTTTGTGCTAGAATCAAGCTCAAGATCATTGTATATCAATTCGGAACATTTATGACAAAAAGTTCGCTCATCCAATGGGGCTTTGCCGGGACAGTGTTTATCGGCCTAGGCGTGGTCTTTGCACTGGCTTTTATGAATATCAACACCGCTGATAATACACTCGGCATTGATATTATCTTTTATGCGTTTGAAGACTGGAGCATCCATTATGATGTGGTCAACGGCCTACGCAACCCACCTTGGAGCGTCCTGCCATTGATCCCACTCGGGCAACTCCCCTTACAAGCGGCCTGGGGGATTATGGTCTATGTGACCATTATTATCAGCGTCTTCAGTGTGCCCGTCGTGCGCAACAAGCGTCTTTATGTGCTAGCGGTGATCTTGGTCGTCATCAGCTTTCCCTCGCTACGTAACATTGCCGATGCCAATCTAGAAGGCCTCCTCGTAGGTGGTGCCGTATTGACAGTCGCCGGATACCAGCGAAAAAACCCGGTTATCCTGGCGTTGGGGGTGTTATTCATCACCATCAAACCGCAAGCGTGCTTTGTGCTGTTGCCCGTGTTGGCACTCTATGTATTACTTTCCTGGCCGCCTAGAGAATGGCTCAAAGCCGCCGGGATTGTCCTATTGTTCGTTATCCCAACGATGTTATGGCGCGGTGAGCAATGGCTCGCCGCTATCGGCGGCACATATCAGGCCGGGAGCATCATCGACATTAGCATATCCGCCGCGCTGGAACGCACCGGAGCCGTGCCGGATGTCGTGATCTGGTTCGTGATGGGGCTAATCTTACTCGTAGCAGGGGTTATCAGCTTACGCAGTCAGCGCATCTTGGATCGTGAAAAGGCCGCTATGCTGATGATTACGTCGATGTTGCTTGCGCCCTATGTGGCAGGGAACAGTGTGTTTACCATCCTCGCGGTGGGTGTCATTCCCTTGTTCTTACGCTCGCGGCGGTTGGGTGGCCTGCTCATCATCATGATTAACCTGCCGTTCCTGTTCTTGGGCAACCGACAAATCTTGGTAGATTATCAATCTTACTGGTGGACGTTCGTCCTCGTCACAGCTTGGCTGATCTTCAACTGGCGCATTTACCAGCGTGAGATTGCCCCAACCATGCACGATGACACCCGCCGGGACGATGCACAGGAAGAAACGAGCACCGTCCCGGCGGCATAACGTGCTATCCGGTTGTCTTCATCCCGGCAGCAATCCCGCTGATCGTCGCCAGCACTTCGCGTAGCACGACATCCGCCTCGGGCGAATCTTCCGGCAGCGCCCGCAGGTCACGCAGGAGTGACACTTGCACGTAGTTCAACGGGTCAACATAGGGGTTGCGCCGCTCAATAGAGCGTTTGATTACGGGCAGGCGCTCCAAGAGGGATCCATAACCTGTCACCGCGCAGATATAGGCCGTAGCGTCTTGATGCTCTCGCTGAATACGGTCGAATATCGCCTGTTGCAACGTCTCATCAGTGACCAATTCAGCGTACATTTTAGCGATAGCCATATCCGCCTTGAGCACGTCTAGCTCCACATTTTCAATCAACGCATTAAAGAACGTCCAATCCGTATACATCGTCTGAAGACGATCTAAACCGTCTTCGTGGGTGTCGCAGTAGGTCTTCAGCGCGTGACCTACGCCAAACCATGACGGGATAATGGCGCGGCTTTGCATCCAGCTAAACACCCAGGGGATCGCCCGGATCGCCTCAAAGCCGCCCTTCTTACGTTTGGCAGGCCGCGAGCCGATCTGCATCCGCGCTAGTTCATCAATGGGGGTGGCTTGTCGCCAGTAATCGAGGAAACCGGGGGTTTCGTAAACCAAGCCACGATAGGCTTTGCGCCCTTCGTCTGAGAGCATCTGCATCGCATCACGCCAATCAGCTGGTACTGTATGATCGGATGGGTCGCCCAAAGTCATCAGCGCCGCGTGCATCACTTGGTTCAAGTGACGATACCCAATCTGCGCGTTGCTATAGCGATAGGCGATGACTTCACCCTGCTCTGTGATTTTGATTTGCCCATGCAAAGAACGCGGCGGTTGGCTGCGGATAGCGCGGTTGGTCGGCCCACCGCCGCGGCCAATGCTGCCGCCACGCCCATGAAAGAACTCTAAGCTCACGCCACGGCCCCGGCACACTTCCGCAAGTTGTTCTTGCGCTTCGTACAAGCTCCAGTTAGACGCAATATAACCGCCGTCTTTGTTGCTGTCGGAGTAGCCGATCATCACTTGTTGGCGCAGTAAACCGTCCGCCGTTTGCCGGGACTGTAAGTACCGCGCATATTCCGGGTTATCAAACAAGGTCGTCATAACGTTGGACGCGGCGTACAAATCATCGACTGTCTCGAATAAGGGCACGATGTCGATGTTGTCGGCAACGCCAACTTCCCGCGCAAACAAAAGCATCGTCAGCGCATCGCTCGGCGTTTGGCTCATACTGGCGATATACGTATTGATCGTCTGCGTGCCAAATTGTTTGTGCGCTTGGGCGACCATGCGCCATGTCGCAATAATCCGATTAGTCGATTCGGAAAAGATCGGCTCAGTGGGGAACACGGGGCGATTGTTCGCTATCTCCCGCGTGAGGAGCGTTTGCTTTACATCTTCGGATAATGCGTCATAGTCTTCGACAAGATTATAGTGCTTGAAGATTTCTGCAACGGCAGCACGATGTAAACGTGCATCTTCGCGGATGTCCAACGGCACCAGATGCAGCCCGAAAACTTCCACCTTACGGATGAGCCATCCGAGCGTACCATCCGCAGAGTGGCGGCTGCTTACCTCACGCAGACTATCAGCGACAAGGCGCAAATCCGCTAACAATTCGCTCCCATCAGCGTAAGCGTTAGCGTCTAACTGTTGATAGATGGCCTCCATCACTTCGCGGTAGATCTCGCCGGGGTAATGCGTGGGGTTGGCGTAGGCAGCAGGCCATCGTACCGCTAATGCCTGCGATAGCTGCACCTCATCGACGGATTGCGTCAGGCGGTCGCGCACATAGGCGATATCTTGCAAGTACACGGTACGCACGGCATTGCGCATTTTCGCCAATGTTTGCAGGGTGATCTCTGGCGTAACGTTGGGGTTGCCGTCTCGGTCACCGCCCATCCACGCGCCGAAGGTCAACACTGGCGGCAACTCCGTCCAGTCGGCATCAGGATAATAATCGTTAAGCGCATGGTAGAGCGCCTCGTATATATCGACTACACTTGTCATAATCACGCTGGTGAGGAAGTACAAACCATAATCAACTTCATCACCGACAGTCGCCTTCGCGGAGCGTGTGGGCCGCGTGAGCCAAAGTTGCTCAATACGGCGGAGCATATCGTCTTCGATGTGATGCTGTTCGCGTGCGAGCAAATCCATCACATTAGTGGTATAGAGCATATCGGCAATATCGCGCAATTTGACAAGCACCTCCTGCCGCTTGGCTTCGCTTGGATGCGCCGTCAAGACCAGCCGCATCCGCAGTTTACGCAGCAGTCCGCGCATATCCTCTGCGGTGCGTCCGGCTTCTTTCAAGTCGCGGACAGCATGCTGGATCGACTCGCTCACGCCGCGCTCCATTTCTCGGCGGCGTAGCGTGCGGATGCGGTGCAGGTCTTCCGCAATGTTAATCAATTGCAAGTAATTGCCAAACGCCTTGATGAGCATGCGCTTGGCGTGTAAATCTGTCCCATCAATCAGGTCGCTTAACGTCTCAGCAGCAGCGGCTTCGTCACCACCACGCCGCGCTTTAGCGGCAGCGCGCACGTCTTCTACTAATTTGAAGATCGTCTCTCCCTGCTGCTCCTGGATGATCGTGCCGAGCATGTTACCAAGCACTTTAATATCTGAACTAAGCGCCATCAGCTTTTCTTCGATAGGCACATGAGGCACGCGATCTTGTTGTGACATCGTCATCTCTCCAACAGTCTATGTGGGATAAATTGGGATAAATGGGGCAATATTTGGGATAAATCTCTTTTCATGCTGATTGTATCGCAAAAAGCAGCACAGCGCATGGTGAAACGCTCCAAGTCGTTACATTCATCATATCAACGCTGAGAGTCCGTCAGGATAAGTCAAATTAATGGTAACTACTCAGGTAAAGCCTATATCCCGCATCGGCTCAAAGCCGATGGCTACATTAAACACTAGGAAGCCCGTAAACGGCCTGTATAAAATTGATCTTTCGCGCTGACTAGCCCGTTTACGGGCTTTGCACTTTGCTAGCCCCCGGTTTTGAACCGGGGCAGTATGCACATCAGAGTATACCTGAGTAGTT
>DAOTTT010000172.1:0-1548 GCA_034437635.1 Anaerolineae bacterium
CCCGGATGGGGAATGGATCGCGTTTATGTCGGATGACATTGATAACAAACAACGCCATATTTACATCATGCGGGCGGATGGCGAAAGCGTGCGTCAAGTTACAACGGGCGCAGCCGGGTTCCGTCAACCGAGTTTTAGACCTTAAACTAATCGAAGATTACTAAGGAAATCAAATTATATGCCACAAATTAGCGAATCTGTGACGATCAACCGCCCAGTGATGGCGGTCTTTCGAGTTGTGGTGGATGCCAGCCGAGTGCAAGAATGGCAGCCGGATGTAACCGTCGCCCATGCCTCCGAAGATCGGCTGCGCGTTGGGGTGATGATTACGCAAGAACGCAATACACGGGCGCTCGGCTGGAAGCTCGACCTGAACGCCGATATTATCGACTATGTTCCTAATCGCTTGATCGAATATCGCGGCGTTTTGGGGCGTTTTCCCGTCGTCGGGCGCATCGAGTTCGAGTCCAGCGGTGGGACAATGACCGTGCGCGAAAACTTGAACATTCGTATGTTCTTCCCGTTAAATTTTGCGTCACCTTTGGTGAGTGGGGCCATGCGCCGCCGTACACAAACAGCCTTAAACAAACTAAAAAACCTTGTGGAAAGCGAAGCCTGATCTTAACACTTTCTTAAATTTTTATTTTATAAATCCTTAAAATTGTGTATAATGAACTCAGCTTGTTGGTGATTAAAGCGAGGGCTTTATGCCAATTCCAATTATATGGGAAGACACGCAGCATCGGGTTATGCGTCATGTTTATCCTGCCCGTTGGACGCTAGAAGATTATCAGGCATTACTAGAACGTTCCGCGAAGTTGATTCGTGGGATTAATCACCGTGTGCATATCATCGTTGACCGCCGTCAATCGCAGACTGTCCCATCTAATATTCTGTCGTTAGTGCGCTATGCAGAAACACTCGTGCAGCCCAACCAGGGGGCGGTCGTTTATGTGCAAGCGGCGGAGTTTACCCGGACGATTTTGCACGCGGCACGCCGCATCGCGCCATTAGCGACGGGACAACTTCATCATGTGGACACATTGACTGATGCGTATCGCGTCATCACTAGACTTGACCCGGCGGTAGAACTCAACGCACTTTTCCCAATGACCGAGTCAACGACGTAGGGTAATCGTCACACAAGCGTCCGGCACAATCGCCGGTTTGTGTCATAATAAGGTGTAATTGACCTTACTTGATACAAACTTATGATGGATGTGCGACGCTTTTCTCTCTTTAGTTTAATATTGTTGGTGGTTTTGGCCGCTTGCAGCAGTGATGGTGTCCCCCGTGCCACACCGACGATACGCCCTTCGTCCACGCCGGAACAAGGCACGCCCATCGTCCAAGCGCCATCGCGCACGCCGATTATTACCGTCACTGATGTGGCCAGCGCGACCGCTCGCCCAAGTGCAACGCCGGAACCGAGCGCCACACAACGGCCATCACGTACACCCGTGCCTAGTGATACGTCAACCCCCACAATGACAAACACGCTGCGGCCATCGCCGTTACCGCTCATTGACGACCCAACGGCGACCGCGA
>DAOTTT010000173.1:0-4503 GCA_034437635.1 Anaerolineae bacterium
GCATTTGTCCTTTACCCCTTTGATGACGGGCCAGCAACGGCGGCTGGCATCCTTGATGGGGATATACTCCGTTCAGTCGATGGCGAACAGCTCGATTCATCGACATCGCCCGATGGGGTCGATCAAAAATTGCGGGGCTTAGTTGAAGATGGCAACGGGGTAGAACTCGTGGTGACGCGCAATGAAGCGGACTTGACATTCTTTGTTCCCTTTGATGTCATCAACATTCCATCAGTACAATGGCGTGTTTTAGATGCCGATGATCGTATTGGTTACATCCAGGTGTTACGCTTTACCAGCCGCACGCCGGATGAGATGACACAAGCCATTGATGAGTTGTTTTCTGCGGAAGTTGATGCGCTAGTGTTGGATCTTCGTGATAATTTTGGCGGACTTTTACAGGAATCAGTCGATGTTGCCGGTCTCTTCCTGGATGGGGGAGTCATACTCTATGAGGTGCGAGCCGATGATGAACGCATCTTTGAAGCACAAAATGAGAGCTTATCCTTGGATCGCCCGATGGTTGTACTTGTCAATTCTGGCACAGCCAGTGCATCAGAATTATTGGCTGGTGCATTGCAAGATCGTGACCGGGCGACTTTGATCGGCCAAACCACATATGGCAAGGGCACGATTCAACAAATTTTCCCGCTGTCAGATCAATCATCGGTACACATCACATCAGCGGAATGGCTTACGCCGAATCGTAATCAAATTGACAGCATCGGCCTGGAACCGGACATCCCGATGATTCCAGATGCCGAAGGCCGTGATGTTGAGATTGAGGAAGCTATCCGCTATCTACAATCTCAACTAGACGAATAGATAGAGGATTTATGGCAAAAAAGAGCAATATCAAGGTTATTGCACGCAATCGAAAAGCATTTCATAATTACCATGTCGAAGATCGGTATGACGCCGGCATCGTGTTGATGGGATCTGAAATCAAGTCGATTCGAAATAATAAGATCAACCTGACTGATGGCTTTGTGCAAGATCGAGATGGTGAATTGTGGCTTATGGGGGTTCACATTTCCCCTTACGAACAGGCCAGCACGTTTGGTCATGCAGACCCGGTTCGACCACGTAAATTGTTGCTCCACAAGCGCGAGATCGGTCGTATAACCTCGCAGATTCAGCTTCGGGGTTATACGGTTGTTCCATTGCAAGTTTACCTGGAACGTGGATTGGCAAAGGTCGAGATTGCAATGGCAAAAGGCAAAAAACAGCACGACAAGCGACAGGCAATCGCTAAACGGGATGCCCAGCGAGCCATTGATCGCGCTTTGAAGGATTACTAATCAATGGATCAATGGCCGTCTTCCATTCGGGAAATCAATAAATTGCCAGATGATGACAAGCACGGAATTTATAAAACTCTCCTGCCGGATTGGCTATTTATGAAATATGGGGTTGATCGCAAGACATTGCGTCGTGCTGTTGATAACCAACCGATCATTCACTTTCGTTGCCCTGCTGGTACCCGTGCAATGGAGTTGATCGTCAAGCGGCGCATCACAGACATGGATCCGATGTTTTATATCAACCTGGCGGATGCATTTAACAATCAGTTGATCGTCTTGCTGGTTGTGGTGAATGACCCTGATGCGCCGCGCTTTAACATTGATATTGATGTGCATGGAAATCCGACAAATTTTGGTACAACCTCGCGGAACATCCCGGCAGAGTTAATGGCGATGCGTGCTGGATTATCGCCGGGGCAAGTTCGTAAAGGATTACGCGCTTTCAAGGAATCAGTCCCTATATTTGAGACGTTTGTCCAACGCATGGGGCATGATATCTTCTTCATCGAACCCCTGGCTTATCATAACGCGATTGTCTTCGAGCGTTACGGCTTCAGCTATCTAAGGGGATACAAAGATATGGTTGAGATTGATGCAGAGTTTCGACCGGGTGGTAAGTTGTACGATAAGCTCGAAGATGATAATCCGTTTCGAGATAAAGATAATTGGCGCAGTGTTCGTAAACGTTCCTGGGCGATCCATGATGGTATCTTGGGGCACCCGTTCACCGGCTTCCAGATGTACAAGCGCGTAGGGACAAATGCCGATGTCAACACATTCCCAGATGCCATCTGGTAGTAACATCAGCGACGATGAAATCGCTGACCTACTCAATTACCTGCTGACATATACTGATCCGCCATATCATCTGGGTATCAACTATCTGTTGGTTGTTGAAGATTATCTGTCGCGTCCGGAAATACCCAATGTCAAAGAAGGGAGATTGCTTGCCAGTGTAGAGATTATCTGCAATTTAATTGAGACACATTACACGTACCAGCGGCAAGCATTGCAATTGCGCGTTGGCACCATAGAAAACCAGGGAGAAGCCATTCAAGCTATTCAAGACGATATGATGGCGGATGCACAGTCACTCATCTTGCTGAGTTGCCTCTACTTTATCTTCGTAAAGCCAGAACTGGGTATATCGCCAGAGCTATTCCAGAAGACTTGTGGCATCACGGCGCGAACTTATCGTCGGTATCGCCGGCAGGCATGTCGTTACATAGCACGTCAGTTGTTTTTACTAGAAGCAAAAACCAGACACCAGCACGCACAAAAACGACTGCAACTGCAATTACCTTATTATGGTGTTCGGGCTTTTTCAGGACGTGTAGAAGAAACCCAAGAACTGATTAATCGGCTAGAAGCACGCCCAACCACTAACATTCTTATCACCGGGATGCAGGGGGTTGGTAAAAGTGCTTTCGTGGAGCATGTCATCAATGAGATTTTGAGTCAGGGACAGTTCTCCTTCGATTATCTCATCTGGGTAGCGGAAGGCGACAACATCCTTGAGCGTGTCGCTTCTCAAGTTAATCTTGGGGTATCACGGGCATCCCTTTCTAATTGGTTGACGATGAATACGGTGTTAGTGGTCATTGATGATGCCGATGATTATCCGCCTGACCATCTTAAGACAGCCCTGACGCAATTAAAACCAGCCCAAATTATCCTGATTAGCTCTCGTTACCTATCTATCCCGTCTTTTGCGGACGAGATCTTATTGCTCAACGAATTGGAAGAACTCGACGCCATACAACTCATCAAATATGAAATTGAACGGCGCAGTTTAACAGCATCGTCTGATTTAGTTGATTATGTATATGAGACAGCCGGTGGGTATCCGGCGGAGATCCAGCGCGTGATCTATGATTTTGCCTTCGGCTGGCAAAATACCCGTCTTGCGTCAAAACCAAGTAATGCTGAGCTAGCGTTGTATTGGTCATCAAACGGATACATGCGGCTCGATGATGTGATGAATTATTGGAACAATGCTGATCTAACCCGTAAACAGATTGAAGCGTTGATCCAGGTTCACCTGATAGAACGACAAGTCATCGAGGATGAGTTGTGGATTGCGTTATCAAACCATAGCCGTCGCCGTTGCCAGGATGCCGCTGTTCCAGCGTTTGTCTATGAAGCACTAGAAGATATTCATGCGGAGAACGCATTGATTGCACTGATGATCGTTTACAATCTCGTAAAGCGTCAACAAAGCGTGCCCCCGGATGTGATGGCCCGTCTTACAGCATTCGAAGTAGTTTTGCGACATCACACACACTGGATAATATTTCTCGATCAAATCGTCCACTCAGAGACCGCAATCGCGCAGACTCAGCCATTGATCCATGCTCGTATTGACGCACTTGCCGAAAATTATCGTCTGCAAGAGGCACGGCAGTTATTAGTTACCCGGCGAGACTCGATGACGGAACTCGAGGTGATGTACCACACGGCACACATTGCCTACCGTGTGGGTCAATATCAAACAGCATACGATCATTTACGAATACTTGTAAGTCATGATCATCATCTAGCGGATCGCGCTTGTCTGCTTTTGGCGCAAATATACATTGACCTAAATCACGGGGAAGCGGCTCTAGAGACCCTGGAGCAAATTAGCGAACAACCGGCATTAGATGATTCGTTTCTGTTGCTCGAACTTCAGGCCAATATTTTACTTCAAAAC
This sequence comes from Anaerolineae bacterium, assembly GCA_034437635.1. GTDB lineage: Bacteria > Chloroflexota > Anaerolineae > Aggregatilineales > Phototrophicaceae > J038. The sequence continues at coordinate 3,997 of DAOTTT010000173.1, forward strand.
AATACGTCGGTTATCGCATTAGACCGTAATCTTCGCGAACGCCTGCAATTTGACAAGCAAAAGATGCGCCTGAGTGCGATGATTGCACAATACTATTTCCACGCAGGAGAGTTCAAAGAGGCTAAACGACGGCTTGAATCGTCATTGGCAATTTGTGCGGATTTGAAAGTTGAGCTACCTTTATATCGTGCCCGTCTCATGACCAGTCTTGGAGCATGCCTTATAGCGATGAGCCGTCCAGATAGCGCACGAATGCATCTGGAAGAATCAGAACGTATCCAGAAACACTACGGCGATCAACTTGGATTGATCCATACAAGAAAAAATCGCGCTATGATTGACTCCATTTAATCATGATAATAGTACTTATCACGGACTAAACAAGAAGAAAAGAAAAGGGTGTGGCTACTTTGCATTTTAAAAGGGGTTGAAAGACAGAGAGAATCTCATGACGATTGCTTTACGAAAAAACCGTCAAGGAGATTCCATGTCTTTCACATCCATTGT
>DAOTTT010000174.1:0-2219 GCA_034437635.1 Anaerolineae bacterium
ATAACGCTTTAGAAATCATCGAGGGGCAGGTTACGCCGCCCTTCTCCGCCGTGTGGGTGCACATCCAGCGTGACCCGGCGTGCCTGGTGTGTGGGGATGCGCTACGGGCGACCGATGCGCAAGAACTCTCACTTGATGATTTGGCCGGGGATGATATTACAATAGAGTACGAGAACCAGGACGAAGTCGAAAGCGGAAAGTTATAATAACGATGTCTGACGATAACATGACCCCCAAAGATGAAGATGGTATGGAAGATCGTTTAAATCGCCTGGGTGGTGAACCGGCTCCGGTCATCACGCCGGAGGAGTTCGCCCGGCTGCAAAAGGCGGGGCAAGTGCACATTGATAAACGAGGCCGCGTGAAGACCAGCCGCCGCAGTGATGCAGAAGCGGGTGTCTCTTTGCGGAAGCGGCGGGCGTGGTATTGCCTATGAGCGAACGAACACCCCAAACGCTTGTAGACGAATTGCGGGCATCTGGCGATTTGACAGACTCGCGTGTTGATGCGGCTTTTAACCATGTGGCGCGTCATTTGTTCTTGCCCGGTGCGCCGCTGGAGTCCGTCTACGCGGATAAATCCGTTACGGTGCGCGTGGACGACCAAGGCAAGGCGGTGGTGTCTTCTACTATGCCGAGTATGGTGGCGCGTTTGCTTTCCCAATGTCGCCTGCACGAAGGCCAAAATGTATTACAAATCGGCACAGGCACAGGGTATATAGCCTCACTTACCCGGTACATTGTGGGCGATGATGGCACCGTGACTACCTTGGAAATTGACCGCGACGTAGCTGAAGTTGCGCGGACTTCGCTATCACGCGCCGGATATTCTGCGGTGAACGTAACGCATGTGGACGGCGCACAAGGCTACGCGCCGCGTGCGTCGTATGATCGCATCGTGGCGAACGTTGGCATGTGGGATATTCCGCTGCCCTGGGTGCGCCAGCTTAAGCCGGACGGCCTGATTATCGCGCCGATCTTTTTGGATGGCTTGCAGGTCACGGCGGCCTTTGATGCACGCGACGATGGCGTTTTGGTCGCTAGCGGCGTTAAACCGAGTGCGTTTGTCTATGCGCGGGGCGTAGCGGCCATGCCCGCCGTCCGGCAGCGCATCGGCAGCACCGCGCTGATGCTCGTGGCTGATGATCTCCACCGCTTGGATACGGCATCTTTGCATATGCTGCTCTCGCAAGATCATGATATGACTAATCGTCTCAGTCAACCATTGAATAGCGGCGATTATTGGTATGGCTTTTTGCCGTATATTACGCTCAACGAGCCGGAGAAGGATGTTTTCGCGTTGTATACCATCGAAGAAGGCCAGGTAGCTTATGGCATGGAGGGCGAAGGCTTCGCGCTGTTTACGCCAGCAAGCGCGTGCTTTGTGCCTTATTACGGCATCGGCACGACGCACATCTTCGCCGGGGCGGACGCATTTTTAGCCGTCGAAGACATGGCGACCCAATGGAACGCAGCAGGTCGTCCGGGGTTGGATCGCTTGAACATTCACCTGATCCCGAAGAAAAACGGGGTCCCAGTTGATGTAGCCGGTAAAATCTACCCCAGACGCGACCACTTTTTGCACGCTTGGTTCGATTAAAAACAAAACGCCGGGGTATATCAGTTATACGTCGGCGTTTTTGATAAGATTGTAGTTTTAGGCTTCATGTCGGTTATGGATGACTACCATTTGAGATACGACTCAGACGGTGCTCCATTGTCATGAAGGCCATCAAAATATCGGATGTCGTCACGGTGCCGATGAGCGTTTCCCCGCGCATAACGGGTAAGGCGCTAATGTTGTGTTCGAGCATCAAGCGGGCGACCTCCGCAGCGGGGACATCACCTTCAACGATGATGGGTGCAGGCGACATCACGGTGACGATACGAGTCTTATTGATAATCTCGTCATCTTGCCAGCGCTCGCGCATAATATGCGGGGAATTTAGTGCCAGACGGCAATCACGATCACTGACGATGCCGACAAGATGTTTATCCACACTGATGACAGGTAAGTGCCGACACCCTACGTCTTCCATAATTTTGAGTGCGTCGCCCAGCGTTGCGTCATGACGGACTGTAACCGGGGAGCGCGTCATAATGTCAATAACGTTCATCGAAATTATGCGGCGGAAACCACCTGCTTTAGCGGGTGGAGGAAGCCGCTTCTCCTTTCTGGTAGCTGTAACCGTCTGATTTGTGTAGATGGGTACAGTGGCG